>CALHCP010000093.1 GCA_937936705.1 uncultured cyanobacterium
CGTTCAGTTCCACCGTAAAACTTAGGGGGAACACTTTCGTGCAAAGGGGCAATCTGAGCAATGCGCATACCACTCCTCCAGCACCATTATCCAGAGTTCCTAAGCAGATCGGTCGATGAATCTGCAATGTTCCTTAATACTTTTGATTAGCAGATTCTGCCCTGGCTTGACAAGAGTGAACAAAGCCAAAAGGGATTCCGAACCCTAAGTGGAGGGATAGGTGGAGTTATCCCCTAGTACTGATACTGATTTTGATGCGCGATAGTGCATCTAGCAATCTGACCTAATTTGGGAACCAAGATTCCGAAGAACCGAGACTGCGCCCCGGCGACCGCCCTTCTCAACCCATGTAGGATTGCTACAGTTGCATCATCTCCAGCCCGGTAGTGAAGGCGGCACCCAGATTCGAACTGGGGAATAAAGGTTTTGCAGACCTCTGCCTTACCACTTGGCTATGCCGCCGCTTATTCCGATATATTAACATGATGGCCTTTACCCCCGACTGCCCCTGTGACCGGCCGGTTTATCTCCCTCGAAGGCATTGAAGGTGCGGGTAAAACCACCCAAACCCGTCTGCTCGCCGATTGGTTGGGGCAGCAAGGTCACGCCGTTCTCATTACCCAAGAACCCGGCGGTACCCGCTTGGGACAATCTCTGCGGCAATTACTCCTGCATCAGAACCTCTCCCAGCGCACCGAACTCCTCCTTTATGCCGCAGACCGCGCTACCCATGTGCAAGAAGTCCTCAAACCGGCCTTACAACAGCAGCAAATTGTCCTCTGTGACCGCTACACCGATTCCACCGTGGCCTACCAGGGCTATGGGCGGGGGCTGGATTTAACCCTGATTGACCAGGTGAATGCCATTGCCACCGAGGGATTGACCCCGGATTTGACCCTGTGGTTGGATGTGCCGGTCACGGTGGGGTTGGCGCGTGCCCAGGGGCGGGGCGTCCTAGACCAGATGGAACGGGAATCCCTAGCTTTTCACGAGCGGGTACGCCGAGGTTATCAACATCTGGCCGACCGATACCCGGAACGGCTGGTGCGAATTGCCGGGGAACCGCCGCCGGAGCAAGTTTTTAAGCAGATTTGTGGGGTGATTGCGGCCCGGTGGGCGCATGCCAGCGAATGCCGATGAATAAATCATAGATAAATCCCCAGAAACTCTTGGGTTCCCACAACCCTAAGGTTTGCGGCGAACCATGTGCCGTTAACGTGGGTTGCATGAGATAATAAACCCGCTGGTAATGATACCAGGGAATCGAAGGCCAAAGATGGTGAATCAGATGGTAATTTTGCCCTAGAATCAACCAATTCAAAATCGGACTGGGATAAACCCGGGCGTTCGTCCAACGGCCTTGTTCCCGGAAGGGGCGGTGCGGTAAATAATCAAAAAATAAACCCAAGGCTAAACCGACCACCAACGCCGGGGAAAACCAGAAATTCATAATATAGCCCAGAAAGCCGTAGTGACAGGCGCAGCCAATAATACCCGCCACGATGAAACGGCTAATCGCCCACTCCCACAACTCATACTTTTGCCAGAGCCGCCGTTGAAAAAAATAAATTTCGTGGTAGAAAAAGCGGGCAGCAATCAACCATAAAGGCCCCCCCGTTGAAACAAAATGATCCGGGTCATTATCGGGGTCATTCACATGGGCGTGATGCTGAATATGCACCCGCGTAAACACCGGAAACGTAAACCCCAAAATCAGGGCGCTGACATGACCCAAAGCGGCATTGACCATGCGGTTGCGATGGGCGGCCTGATGGGACGCATCGTGAATCACCGTCCCGGCCAAGTGCAAAGCCAACACATTACATGCAAAACAAACCGGGTGCCACCAGCCCCAACACCAGTACCCCAGGGTGGACATCACCAGCAAGGTCAACGCCAGACCAAAAATACCGACCGTAGGATTAACCAGAGTTGGGGGCGCAACCAAAAACTCTTTCGGCGGTAGGCGCAACACCTCGGTCGCAACCATGAACGTCAGCTCCTCCAATACAACGGGGCAACCACAACCCTATTGTTCACTATACGACAAAATGAGAAGCATAATAAAGTTTTGTTAAATTTTGGCTTTTTGCCTCACTCCTGGCTGAAGCGCACCAATGCCTGAAGTTTATCCCAGGCGGCGCCGCTGGTGAGGATTTCCTGGGCTAAAGTAATCCCCGCCCCAATTGTATCCACCCGCCCGGCCGTCCAGAGGGCTAAAGCACTATTCAGGGCAACCGCCTCCTGTTGCGCCAGCGTGCCCCGCCCCTGCAGAACATTTTGCAAAATCCGGGCATTGTCCGGCACATCGCCCCCGGCCAACGCTGACACCGGTGCGGGTGTCAAGCCCCAGTCCGCTGGGTTGAGAGTGGCTGCAACCGGCGGCTGACCGGCATTTACTTCCGTGTAATCCGTAACATCTCCCAACCCCGCCTCATCTAAGCCCTCCCGTCCGTGGAGCACCACCGCCCGTTGCCGCCCCAGCCTTTGCAAGGCTTCCGCCATAACACCAATCAATTCGGGGCGATAGACCCCCAACACCTGATACCGGGGGCGCAGGGGGTTGACCAACGGGCCGATCAGGTTAAACACCGTGCGAATTTTCAAGGTTTGCCGCAGCCCCGCCACCGCCTTCATGGCCGGATGCCACCCCGGCGCAAACAAAAACGTAATCCCCACCTCCTGGAGTGCCGCCACTGCCCGTTCCCCCCCCGGATACAAGCGCAATCCCAACGCTTCCAACACATCCGCCGACCCGACCCGGCCGGAGGCCGACCGATTGCCGTGTTTGGCGACCGGCACCCCCGCCGCCGCCGCCACCAAGGCCACCGCCGTCGAAATGTTGAACGTACCGGCACCATCCCCGCCCGTGCCACAGGTATCCAGACAAGCCGGTAAATCCTGGCTATCCGGAAGCACCGCTTGGGATTGCACCACCTGCGCCATCGCCGCCAACTCCGCCGCCGTTACCCCTTTGGCCTGCAACGCCACCAAAATCCCCCCTGCCAGCGCCGGGGGCCACTCCTCCCGCAACCAACCGTGCATCAACGCTGCCGCCTGCTCCTCAGTCAGCGGTTCCCGGTTCAACAATTGCTGGAGCAACGCCGTTCCCGTCATGACCAGGCGCAACTAGGCATAAATCGTTCCCCCCTCCAAGGGCACATCCTGCCACCGCCCCGGCCCGACCGCTTGCAGGGCGTGTTTCAGGTCAATATCCCCCGTGTACAGAGCCTTGCCGATAATCACCCCGGCCAGCCCCAGCGGTTCCAACGCCAACAGCGACAGCAAATCCGTCATCGAGCCGACCCCCCCGGAAGCCACCACCGGTACCGACACTTGGCCCAGCAGCTGCCGTAACCCCTCCAGATCCGGCCCCGTCAGCGTCCCATCCCGCTCAATATCCGTATAAATCAGTCCCGCTACCCCCCAGCGCACCCAATCCGCCACCAGCGCTTCCATCGGGATGCCGGTGGTTTTTTGCCACCCTTCCACCGCCACCTGCCCCCCTCTGGCATCCACACTCACCCAGATTTTGCCGGGAAATTCATCGCACCATTGCCGCAGGACATCCGGTTGTTGGACTGCCACCGTCCCGACAATCACCCGGTCGGCTCCCGTGGTCAGCAGTTCTGCAATCGTTTCCCGTCGGCGCATCCCGCCCCCCACTTGCACCAAAATCCCCAGTCTTTCAATTATTGCGCGGATCACGTCCCGATGCGCCGGTACCCCCGTTCTGGCTCCATCCAAATCCACGATATGTAACCGGGTTGCCCCGTGATTGACCCACGCCTGCGCCATTCGTAAAGGATCGGTGCTAAAAATTTCCGAGCGGGCATAATCCCCCTGGGTCAAGCGCACACACTGACCCCCCAGCAAATCGATCGCCGGTATGACATCCATAATCAATTCAGTTTAGAAGTTACATACATATCTTAACCCCGTCCTCCCCAGGACAGTTCAGAATGCAGACTTTTTTCAACCCACCATTTGGGTCAACTGCGAGCGATATTCATCCGGGGTTAAAATGCGCCAACCCCCGCCACCGGTCAATTCCAAAACCTTTTGGTGGTAATCCACCAGAGTCGGGCGGTGCCCCACGCTCAAATACACCACCTTGGTCTTTTGTAATTCCTGGTAGAGATGCCGTTCATTGGTCACATCCAAGGCACTGGTGGCCTCATCTAAAATCGCATAACGTGGCCGGTATAAAAAGATACGGGCAAACGCCAAGCGTTGCTGTTCTCCCAGGGATAAAACCATTGACCAATCAAGAATTTCATCCCAATTAAAGCGGTCGGCCAGGTAGGGCAAATTCACCCGCTCTAGCACCGCCTGCAAGGCTTCGTCGCTCACACTGGGGTCGTTTTTGGGGTAAAGGAGTTGTTCTCGCAACGTACCCAATAACATATAAGGACGCTGGGGCAAAAAGAGCATTTCACTAATTTCGGGACGCACAATAATACCCTTCCCATTCGTCCACAAACCCGCTACCGCCCGCAAAATCGAACTTTTACCGGCGCCACTCGCTCCCACAATCAGCAACCGTTCATCTGAAGCCAAATTGATGGTTAAATCCCGCACCAATTGTTGCTCAGAATTAGGGGTCAATAGGGTCATTTTCTGAATGCTGAACTGATTGGCTTCCTGGGTTTGGATTTGCTGATTGTCTAGTTTTTCCGGTGCGTTGTAGCGAGATAAAACCTCTTCAAAGGCTCCCAGGCGATTGACCCCCGCCGCAAAGCTGGAAATCTGCTGAATTTGATTGGTCACCAGGGATAACGCCCCCAAAACCTGGCTGAAGGCAATATACGCCTGGGTAATGGTTCCCAAATCCGTCTGCCCTGAGAAGTACAAAGGCGCGACAATCACATAGGGAACCACCCGCGTAAAGTAGTTATAGCCATACTGGAATAAATCAATTAACGCCTGCCAAATAATCAGCAAATTAAAATTGCCGATAACTCGACTAAAGCGGCGACTGACCTGATTTAATTCTTGACTTTCCCCACGGTAAAAGGCGATGGATTCGGCATTGTCCCGCACATGTACCATGCCATAACGAAAGTCGGCTTCTAGGCGCAATTGATCATAATTAATTTTAATCAACCGGCGCCCCGCCACCACCGCAATTACCGTCCCCAACGTCGCGTAAACCAAGAGACCATAGGTGAGGGGTTTAGAAATGCTGTACAGGATGGCCGTAAACGATAGCAAGGTCAAGATGGTATCCAAAACATCCAGCAGAAAGGACAAGGTTACGGAAGTAAACGAGCGAATATCCTCGGCAATCCGTTGGTCGGGATTGTCAATTTCCGTATGGGATGAATTGGAATCCAACTCGTAGTAAGAACGATCCTTAAAATAATCGTGCAAAAAACTTTTCGTTAACCATTCCCGCCAATATAATCCCAACTTCAAACGGGTAAAACGGTAGCCGACTAAAATGGGGATGGCTGCAATAATTAACCCCCCATACAGGGTTAGATTTAACCAAAAGGTGGGTTGGTCTTTCTCACCGAGTGCCGTATCAATAAACCGGAAAATATAGCTCAGGGAAACATTCGCACCATTGACGGCGAAGGAAAGAAAGAGTAATAAACCCAATAAACTCCACTGCTTCCAGCGCGGCAGAACCGCCTGCCCCGCCAAACCAAAGCAAACGGCGCTCAACCCCAACCCCCCGATTGCCCAGTACAGGGCGGGAGAATTGACCAGTTCCTGCACCCGTTTGACCAACCCCCCCGCATATTTATTCACAAAAGCAGGTGCCAGCGACTCTCCTAATAATGTGCCCCCCACGACTACAAAAAAAGCAACACAGACCACCGCAATTAATAAAACAATGATTAACCCGGCAAACACCCAAAAATTGAGCCGCCCCTCCTGGGGATAAAAGTAAGGTTGGGCAATTTTAATAAACCGCCGCCACAACCGACGGTCAAAATTAAATTCAGGGGTTGCAGGTACACCGGTAGTCACAGCCGTTCATCCACACTGACAAGGGAGTCCCGTTGAGTATAGCGTAAAATAGGGGTAGCTCTGCTTACCGGAACCAGTAGAAAATCATCTCACTGGCATACCGAGTTGATGGAAAACCCGAGAGGGGGGCTGCGCCCCGGCGACCGCTTGTCCCTAATTCATAGAGGTTCCCATAAGTCATTATCATTATCATCATGACTAGACTAGAAGTAGCATTTGCCCGGTTCCCATGCCACCCTTGGTTAAGATAGGGTAAATCACTATCTATCAACTTGGCCAACTTGCTTGCTGCCCCGCCATGAGTTACTGTCTGAATCCTGATTGTCCGCGTCCGGGGCAAAACCCGCCGGAGGCAGTCGTATGTCAAGCGTGTGGCAGCCATTTGATCTTACAAAGCCGTTACCGCGCCCTGCGACCCTTGGGACAGGGGGGCTTTGGGCGCACGTTTCTGGCGGTGGATGAGGACAAACCCTCGAAACCGAAATGTGTGGTCAAACAGTTTTTGCCGATGGAGATGGATGCCCAGTCCTATGCCAAGGCTTCCGAGTTGTTCCAGCGGGAGGCGATTCGGCTCGATGAATTGGGGCACCACGAGCAGATCCCCAATCTATACGCCTATTTTGAACAAGATCGGCGGCAGTACATTATTCAAGAGTTTATTGATGGCAATAATCTGGCGCGGGAGCTGCAACTCCAGGGGCCGTTTCAGGAGGCGAAAGCCCTGCAACTGCTGCGGGATTTGGTGCCGGTCTTGGAATTTGTCCATGGCCAGAGCGTCATTCACCGGGACATTAAGCCGGAAAATTTGATCCGCAGTGCCACTAACCGCAAACTCTACCTGGTGGACTTTGGGGCGGCCAAGTTTGCACCGAGTACCTCCATGTCCAATCTCCGCACCATTATCAGCAGTGCCGGGTTTACCGCCCCGGAGCAGATGGTGGGCAAATCAGAATTTGTCAGTGATTTGTACAGCTTGGGTGTCACCTGTGTCCACTTGATGACCGGTCGCCCCCCCTTGGAATTGTACGATATGTCCCAGGATGGCTGGGTGTGGCAGGAGTATCTGGCGCAACCGGTCAGCGAGGGGTTGGCGCGGATTTTGAACCGGTTGTTGGAGCGGGCGACCCGCAAACGCTACCAATCGGCCAGCGAAGTCCGCCAGGATTTGGAAGCGCTGGAGCAGGGCAAACTGCAACCGCGCCTGGGCAGTTCCCCGGTGCCCCCGATGAGCCGTCCGACCGCCACCCCCCCTTCCAAATTAGTCTTGACCTTTCCGCAAAAATCCGGGAGTAGCACCAGCAAGAGTCAAATCAAAGCCCCCACGTGGGATTGTGTCTGTACCCTCGGCCCTTATAGCAACTGGGTAACCGGGGTGACCTGCGTTGAGGGGCCGGGCGTGGGCATCATCCTGGCCATCGCCGGCAAAGATGGAATTGTGCGGGTCTGGCAGTTGAGCGGCCAGGAGCATTTGACGGTGACAAACCTGTGGTCACACACCTACACGGCACCGATTATGGCGCTGCGGTTGACTCCTAATGGTCAGTACATTATCGGCGGCTGCGAGGATCGCACGCTGCGGGTGTGGGAGGTGAGCAAGGGGAAAATCACCCAAACCTTGGGGGGGATGTTTGCCAAGCACAGCAGCCCGATTTGCGCGGTTGCCGTCAGCCCCGATGGTCGTTTGGTCGCCAGCGGCAGTGAGGATAAAACCATTCGTATTTGGGAATTGAGTAGTGGCAAATGCTTATGCACCCTCACCGGCCACAGCAGTCATGTGCGGGCACTGGATTTTACTCCTGATGGGTTCTTGTTGGTCAGTGGCGGTTGGGATAATACACTGGTCATCTGGGAAGCGGCCAATGGCCGTTCGTTGCGAACCATCGCCGAGCCGTTTCGCTTTGGGGACAATGGCTTTAATGCCGTGATAGTCAGCCCCGATAGTCGCTGGATCGCCACGGGGAATGAAAATCGGCTCATCCATTTGTGGGATTTTAATAAGGGGGAATGCGTTCACTCGTTTCCTGAGCAAAAAACCGCGGTAACGGCGCTCACGTTTGCCCCCCGTGGCAACATTTTGGTCAGCGGGAATCAAGATGGCGTGATTCACACCTGGGATATGGTCTTGCGGCAGCAACGGGATACCCTCACCGGTCACAGCAAACAAGTGACGGGCTTGACCTTTACGCCCGATGGTCAATTTCTGATTTCCAGCAGTCGGGACAATTCGGTACGCATTTGGCGGCAACCATGATTACCCAAATTTTAGAACGAGCCAGCCAAGGGGAAGAGATTAGCCCGCAGGAAGGTTATCTATTATTGACAGCATCTTATCCCCCGGAATGGTTGCAACAGGCCGCCGATGAGTTACGCCGTAACTTGGTGGGGGAAGCGGTGAGTTATGTGGTGAACCGCAATATCAATTTCACCAATATCTGTGAGCAACATTGTGGGTTTTGTGCCTTTCGCCGGGACGAGAACCAACCGGGGAGCTATTGGTTAACTTCGGAAGATCTGGTGGCGAAGGTTGAGGATGCGCTGCGGCGGGGAGCCACCGAAATTTGCCTGCAAGGGGGGCTGCATCCCCAAGCCCAACGGCAAGGCAGTACCTTAAATTATTATCTGGAGTTAGTTACTACGATTAAAACCACTGCCCCCACAATTCATTTGCACGCTTTTTCGCCTCAAGAAATTCAATTTATCAGCCGCCAGGATGGGATCAGTATTAGCGATGTATTAAAAGAATTACAAAAAGCGGGGGTGGATTCTCTGCCCGGTACCGCTGCCGAAGTGCTGGACGACCGGATACGCCGGCTCATTTGCCCGGAAAAAATTGACACCGCCACCTGGTTAAGCATTGTCACCCAGGCCCACCGGATGGGAATTCCCACCACCAGTACCATGCTCTGCGGCCAGCTGGAGGCTGCGGAGCATCAGATCCGGCATTTACAGGCACTCCGGGAGTTACAAAAACGCACCGGGGGGTTGACCGAGTTTATTCTGCTGCCGTTTGTGGGCGCGCAGGCGCCGGTGTGGTTGCGGCGGCGGGTGGGACGGGAGCAGCCGGATTTAGGGGCGACCTTGAAATTAACGGCGGTGGCGCGCTTGTTTTTGGGGCGGTGGGTGCGGCATCATCAGCCCAGTTGGGTGAAATTAGGCTTGGCGGGAGCGGTACAGGCGTTGCAATGGGGTTGTGATGATATCGGCGGGACGTTGATGGAGGAGCATATTACCACGATGGCGGGGGCAACCGGCGGCACCGGCAAAACGGTTGCGGAACTGCAGCAAGCGATTCAGAGTGTGGGTCGTCCCTACTGGCAGCGCACGACGTTGTACCGGCCTTGTCAAGAGGTGCCGGAATTGGTAGCGTAATTTTGGTGTGTGAGGGAATGAACGGATGGTACTTTCTGGGGAATACTTCCCCGATCCGCAGACCAGAGCCTGGGTAGAGATTGACCCGGTGGCGTTGGCGCACAATACCCGACAGATTTGTAACTATTTGGGAGCGCCTACGGAATTATTAGCAGTCATCAAAGCCGATGCCTACGGACATGGGGCGGTGGCAGTGGCCGAGATTGTGCTGGCGCACGGAGCCAAGTGGTTGGGGGTCGCTACTTTGGGAGAAGCCATCCAACTGCGGCGGGCCGGGATTGAGGCTCCAATTTTACTGCTGGGGGGGGTGAATACGGCGGCGCAGGTGCAAGCCCTGTTGTACTGGCGGGTGGAACCCACTCTGGCCACTTGGGAGCAGGTCGAGTTATTTGCCCAGGTGGCGCAGAATGAGGGGCAAACCTTACCGGTGCACCTGGATATAGACACGGGGATGTCCCGCTTGGGGGTGTCTTGGCAGGAAGCGATTGCTGTGATTAAGACTGTCCAGAATTTGCCGGCATTACGCTTAGCCAGCATTTATTCTCATTTAGCCACTGCCGATGACCCTGACCCCTATTTTGTCCGCCTCCAACAGCAACGGTTTCATCAGGTGATACAGGAACTCCGCCGCTTAAATCTGCCTTTGCCCAAGATGCATTTGGCCAACTCGGCGGGTATGCTTTTAGATAGACATTTGCATTACGATAGGGTGCGGGTGGGGTTGGCGTTGTACGGTTATGCACCCGCTCCGCATTTGGAGGGCATTCTCCCTCTGCAACCGGTGTTACAGGTGCGGGCGCGGATTA
>CALHCP010000094.1 GCA_937936705.1 uncultured cyanobacterium
AAACCCTGTTAAATCAAATTTCCCGTTCCTTTGAAACCGATTTTGGTGGCATTTCCTGGCGATTTTTCCCGACTGTTCTTCCCGCCTTGCCCGATGGTCGCAATTTACAACAATCGGCCTTGGCATTAGGGGGGGAAGTGCGTTTAGATATTCGCCAGTTTTCCGCTTCCTTTTTGCAAATGTTGACCAGTTTTGGCAATTCGGTCAGCGACCCCAACCTCTCTCAGTTGAGTCTGTCTTATCGGATTAACAATCAACTGCGGGTGCGGGCGGTGGGTTCTTCCGACCAGGATCATCGCCTGATTATTGAATACAACAAGCAGTTTTAATCCCTGCCGCATCCACGCACTTGACTCACCTGGGCATTCAGGTTGAGCCATCCTTGACCCCGTCATCACCCGAATTAAATGAGGTATGGTAGGCTACATCATCGGGGCAAACAGCGGCGAGAAACGGCGATGGGGGTCGCCCTGGTCCGTCACCAAGGTCGCAACCGCTTGAGAAAACAGGGGTCTGCCGCCCCGGAGCTTGCGCCGGCAAATGACCGAGAATGCCATTAACGAGCACATGGGGCGGGTCAGCCGCCACCTGACTACCCGGAGTGAGTGGGGCATCGGCTTGAGTCTGGATGATTTGGGCACCGGCGATGCTTCCCTGAGCCGCCTGTACCGGTTTCCCATCAATCCCCTCAAAATTGACCGTGCTTTTGTTCCTACCTTGGGTCAACCGGGAGCAGGGCATTGTGACCCTGGCGGCCAGTTTGGCCATGCAGGTAGTGGCCGAGGGGATTGCAACCCCGGTGCAACGGTGGGAATTGAAAAATCTGGGGGTCAGCAAACCCGCCCCGGAACCCGTGATTTCCCTAGGTTTGGGCTAAAAATGCACCTGGTTTAAGTAATTTTACGGTATAAGCAATTTTAATTAACAAGTCTGTCATCAACCCGCAGGTGACTGGGTAATTTAAGCAAGAGCGATATGGATCACAGGCAACCGAGGATAATTATGCGTTTGTCCCTGTTACTGAGATACTGGCACATGCGACAGCGTCAAGGGCTGAACCCGGCGGGGTTTACCCTCGTTGAGCTTTTGGTTGTCGTGGTGATTATCGGGGTACTGGCCGCCATTGCGCTACCGGCTTTTTTGGCACAATCCGCCAAGGCCAAGCAATCCGAGGCAAAAGTGACCCTCAACGCTTGGATTAAGGGACAACAACTGTACCGCTATGAATTCGGACATTTTGGCTCCTTTAGTAGCCTGGCTCTGGGGATGCCCCCCGACACCAAAACCTACAATTATGTGGGTGGCGGCGGGGTAGAAACCATCAGTAAAGATGAAGCGACCCTGACGCCGCTGACCAAAGACTCCGTTCTCAGACAGTATGCGGCGGGAGTGGAGCGGGATATGCTGAAAGTGACGTTACCGAGCGGGTTGTCTGATTTCCAAGTCACCGACGCGCCGGTGCTGTGTGAAAGCATCGCTCCCAACCAGGGGGTTGCGGTTACCCCTCCCATGACCCCCGGCGATGGGGAATTACCGACCTGTCCGGGAGGCTACATCAACATCCTGAATACGGCCGATTAACCCCAGCGCCCGCATCAACAAATCCGGCGCCCCAATCACATCCGGGCGATTGGACTGGAGTTGTTGCCACAACCAGTGACCATCGCCGCCGGTGATGACGACCTGCCCCGACCAGCGTTCCAGATAAAAATTCAACCCCGCCAACAGGGTATAACCGATACCACTTTGGATGGCGGCAACCGTGTCCTTTGCCCACACCGGCGGCAGTTGTGCCGGCCAACTCACCCACGGCAACCCCCCTGTGCCCTGGTGCAAGCTCTGACATTGTAAGGCTAAACCGGGTAGAATGGCGCCGCCGATAAACGTCCCCTGGGCATCCACCGCATTCAGGGTAATGGCCGTCCCCGCATCGATCACCAACACCGGCGTCCCGTAGAAACGGCTTGCTCCCCAAGCCGCCAACGCCCGATCCACCCCCAGGGTTGCATACACCCCCGCCAGGGGAATATCCGACAAGGTGATGATTTTCGCCTGGGGATGACGCTGCCACCGTTCCACCTGCTGCGGCACCGGCGACACCACCAGCAGCGGCCAAGGGCAATGATGCTGGACCCAGGTGGTGGTGGGGCTGTGCCAAGGGGTGTGCCAGGTGCGTTTTAGGGTTCCCCCCCGCCACCATCCCCAGTGATACCGGCTATTGCCCGCAATCAACCCCAAGACATTCACGGAGTGCCGGGTGGCAGCAGCAACACCGCGTGGGGGGTGGGGCGGGGTTCATACAAGGTGTAGCGTTTGCCCTGATAAGCCAGAGCCGCACTCGCCCCGGAGTCCAGCATCACCGCCTCCCGAAAGCCCGCCTGTGCCAACGCCCGCCCCAAAGTGACCGAATCGACCCGGTTGGTGGAAATGCCGATCATCGGTTGCCCGCTCTGGTTCACGCCCCAAAACGCCCGGTGCCGCTCCGCATCAAACCCAAACAGATTGCCGAAGCTGGCATAGTCCCGCGGTTGCCCGTCCTTGACCAACCACGCCGAAGCCACAAACAAATCCGTTACCCCCGGCACTTCCGCCTGTACCCCCGCCAAGGTGTTGTGTTTGAGCGGGTCAAAGGGAATAAATTGCACCGTTTTCGGCGTAATCACCACCAAAGGACGACCCTTGAGCTTGGGATTGTCCCCATTGCCCCCCGGAATAAACTGCCGGGTATTTTGCGCCAGCACCGGCCCGATCATCACATTGGAGGTGAGGGATTCCAGGGAGAAAAAGCCGCCATCTACCACCGCCGTCGCCCGTGGTTCTTTCTGCAAAAATTCTTCCACCTGATAGCGGGAATCCGCATGGTAGGTGACCGGTCGCCCGCCGCTGGCCAACACCAAATCCACCCCTGCCACCGTCGTCTGTTGCAGGCGAATCGCAGCCCCAAAATCCACCCCCGCCAAGGGAGCAGCGACAGCGGCTCCGCCCCAGGCATTCCCGAGCACCTGGGACAAGCGGGACTGACCGAACCGTTCAATGGCGAGTAAATCCTGGGATTCACCTGCATAAAATTCCTCGCCATTGCGCATGGTCAAGGCCGCCAAATACCCCGCTTGCCGGGTGGCCTGCCGCACCCGCTCGTCGTAATGCCCCACCGGATAGGTGAAATAGTGGATGGGCCGACCCAACTCCCGCTCTAAAATTTGTTTGGACTCCACCAATTCCCGCGCCAAGGCGGCATCCTCCAGCGGCCGCAAATCCAAAGGATGGGTGACACTGTGGGAAGTAATCGTCACCAAGGGGTTTTGCGCCATCTCCCGCAGTTGTGCCCAGGTGACCTTCGGGCGGCCGGCAGTTTCCCCCACCGCCTTGGTATAAATGGAAAATGAAGCCGGGTAATTATATTTTTTCATCAGGGGATAAACGTATTCATAATGCCCCCGATAGCCATCATCAAAGGTCAACAAAATCGGCTTGGGGGGTAGCGGTAAACCCGTGCGTAAATGCGTGACTAAAGCATCCAAACTCACCGGTGTTAACCCCTGTTCTTTAATGAGTTGAAAATGGGCTTCCAACTCTTGGGGGGTGACATCAAAAAAAACCTGCTTTTCCGGCACAATATCGTGGTACATCATCACCGGCACCCGGGCGGTTTTGGCGGCGGCGGCAATTTCCGGCCAAGGTTCCTGGCGCAAAAAAGCCGCTAACCCCTCCCCCAAACGATCGGCAAAAC
>CALHCP010000095.1 GCA_937936705.1 uncultured cyanobacterium
TTTAAGGGGTCAGCACCGGTGTTGACCCCAGGCGCGTTAACCCGTACTCCAATCCCTCGGCTACCGCCTGGTAGGAGGCTTCGATAATGTTGGTGGAGACCCCCACCGTGGTCCAGCGCTGCGCCCCGTGCGTCAACTCCACCAGCACCCGGGTCATGGCGGCGGCTCCCGATTGCCCGTCCAAGACCCGCACTTTGTAATCGCTGAGCTGAAATTCCGCCACCTGGGGATAAAAATTGCCCAAGGCGCGCCGCAGGGCATTGTCCAAGGCCGACACCGGCCCGTTGCCCTCGGCGGCGGTGATTAACTCTTGCCCGTTCACCGCCACTTTGATGGTAGCCACCGAGGAACTCCAGTGCCCGTCCCCCTGCGCCTGGGTTTGGCAATGCACCTGAAACCCGTGCAGCATAAACGGGGGCTGCCGTTGTCCCAACACTTGCCGTAATAACAACTCAAAACTGGCTTCGGCGGCTTCAAACTGATACCCCTGCCCCTCCAGTTCCTTGAGCCGTCGCAACACCTCGCGGGTGGCGGGATGGGAACGGTCCAGGTCAACCCCCAGTTCCTGCGCCTTGGCAATGATGTTGCTCAAACCCGCCTGCTCGGAAATCACCACCCGCCGTTGGTTCCCCACCTGCTCCGGGGCAATATGCTCGTAGGTCTGGGGGTTTTTGCCCACCGCACTCACATGGATGCCCCCCTTGTGGGCAAAGGCGGATAACCCCACGTAGGGAGCGTGCTCATCGGGAGCTAAATTCACCCGCTCACTCACCGCCCGACTCACTTCCACCAGGTGGGTCAACTGGGCAGAGGTAATGCAATGATAATTAAGTTTTAATTGCAAATTAGGGATGAGTGTACATAAATTGGCATTCCCGCAACGTTCCCCGTAGCCGTTGATCGTCCCCTGCACCATCCGGGCACCGCTTTGGACGGCCGCCAGGGCGTTAGCGACGGCCGTGCCAGCGTCGTTGTGGGTGTGGATGCCGATTTGAGCCGTCGGGAAACGGGCTTTCACCTGCTGGACAATGGCCGCAATCTGGTGGGGCAAGGTACCGCCGTTGGTATCACACAAGACCAGCCATTCGGCACCGGCTTGGGCGGCGGTTTCCAGGGTCGCCAGGGCGTATTCCGGGTTGGCTTGGTAGCCGTCAAACCAGTGTTCCGCATCGTAGAGCACCTGGCGCTGTTGCTGGCGCAGATAGGTAATGGTGTCGGCAATCATGTCCAGGTTTTGGGTGAGGGTGGTGCCCAAACCCTCGGTGACGTGCAAATCCCAAGACTTGCCGAAGACGGTGACCCAGCGGGTTCCGGCGGCCAAAATCCCCTGCAAGAAGGTGTCCTCGCTGGCGGTGGTGCGGGGGCGGCGGGTAGAACAAAAGGCGACCAGTTGGGCGTGGCGGAGGGGTTCCTGCTGCAGCTGCCAGAAAAATTGCACATCCTTGGGATTGGCGCCCGGCCAGCCGCCTTCGATGAAATGCACCCCCAGTTGGTCAAGCAGGTGGGCAATTTGCAGTTTATCTTCCAAACTCAAGGACAAGCCCTCGCGTTGGGCACCGTCTCGCAAGGTGGTATCGTAAATCCAGATGCGTTCGCCGGTCATGGGAATTGGGGGTCTGGCCGCTTTTTTGCTATTGTTCTTTATATTTTAGGGTAGCCCGGTGAACCAACGGCTTTCGTTTTGGGAAAAACTCAGCTATGGGGCGGGGGATTTCGGACCGGCGATTGCCGCCAATTTGATGGTGGTATTCCAGTTAATTTTTTTTACCAATGTGGCGGGTTTGAATCCGGGGTTGGCGGGGACGGTTCTGCTCGTCGGTAAGATTTGGGATGCGGTGAATGACCCCATCGTGGGCTTCCTGACGGACCGGACGCAGAGTCGCTGGGGCAGGCGATTGCCCTGGTTGGTGGGGGGGGCGATTCCCCTGGGGGTAAGCTTTGCCTTGCTGTGGATCGTGCCGTCATTTCACCCGGATCCGCAACAAAATCAAATCCCCCTGTTTTGGTACTACGTGCTGGTGGCCGTTGCGGTGAACACCTTTTATACGGTGGTGAATTTGCCCTATACGGCTTTGACTGCCGAATTGACTCAGGATTATGACGAACGCACCAGTCTCAATAGTTTTCGCTTCGGTTTTTCCATTGGCGGCAGTATTTTGTCATTAATTGTCGCCCTGGCGATTTTCCAACTGCTTCCCGGTCAACCCCGGCAACAATACCTCACCTTGGGGATCGTGGGGGCAGTGTTGATTACTTTACCTGTGTATGGGTGTGTGGGGGGACTGGCTCGGCGGGTACTAGACCTGGAACAACGGCGCCGGGCAATTCCCCAACCAGCGACTCTGCCTATCCTGGCACAACTGAAAATGGCCTTGAGTAATCGCCCCTTTCTCTTGGTGATCGGCATCTATCTCTGTTCTTGGTTGGCGGTGCAAAATACGGTGGCGATTATTCCCTACTTTGTCAAAAATTGGATGGGATTAACCGACCAAGCCTTTACCCAGGTGGTGTTGGCCGTGCAGGTGACGGCCTTGGTGATGCTGTTTGTGTGGGCACAGGCCAGTGCCAAATTGGGCAAAAAAAAGGTTTATTTCTGGGGCATGACCGCTTGGATTGCCGCCCAAATCGGTTTATTTTTCCTGCAACCGGGGCAGACGGGGCTGATGTTTGGGCTGGCAGTCATGGCGGGTTTGGGGGTGGCGACGGCCTATTTGATCCCCTGGTCCATGATTCCCGATGTGATCGAATGGGATGAACTCCGCACGGGGCAACGGCGAGAGGGGATATTCTATGCTTTGATGGTCTTTTTGCAAAAAATCGGCTTGGCGATTGGCTTATTTGGGGTCGGTCAGGCGTTGGAACTCTCGGGGTTTATCAAAACGGTGGCGGGACAGCCGGAACCGGTGCAGCCGGATTCGGCCTTGTGGACGATTCGGGTGATGATCGGCCCGTTGCCGACCCTGGTGCTGATCCTGGGTTTGGTGTTCGCCTATTTTTACCCGATCACCAAAGCAAAACACGCGGAAATTTTGTTGAAATTAGCAGAACGTCAACGGCTCCAGCCCGCCGATACCCCGAAAAGTTAGGCAGATGTACCCAAGAATCCCCCCCCAAAATCCGGTAGGATACAAGCAGTACCGTTGGTCTGCAGGCTGTGTATTCTGGACTGGATCCCCACGGGGGAGTGTTGATTAACCGTCAGGTGCCCGCCACCGAACCGGCGCCCTGGCAGGAGAAAACCCATGCAACCCCCATCCTGACCCTGAGTGAGCGCGCCCTGGCGGATGTGGAAATGATTGCCACCGGCGGGTTGAGTCCTCTGACCGGGTTTATGGGCGAAAGGGACTACCGGGCGGTGGTGGAGACGATGCACCTGGCCAACGGTCTGCCCTGGACGATCCCGATTACCCTGGGGGTCAGCGAGGCGGTGGCCGAAGGGTTATCGCCGGGTCTTTGGGTGCGGCTACAAAACCCCGCCGGGCAGTTGGTGGGGGTGATGGAACTGCAAGAAATCTACCGCCCGAACCAGGAACGGGAAGCCGAAAAGGTTTATAAAACCACGGAAACCGCCCATCCGGGTGTGCAGGCGATGTATGAACAGGGTCCGGTCTATTTAGGGGGGCCGATTTGGGTCTGGCAACTGCCCCCGCCGCCGTTTCCGCAGTACCATTTACCGCCGGAGAAAAGCCGGCAAATCTTTCGGGAACGGGGCTGGCGCACGGTGGTGGGTTTCCAAACCCGCAACCCGATTCACCGGGCGCATGAGTACATCCAAAAGTGCGCCCTGGAAATTGTGGACGGGTTATTCCTGCATCCGTTGGTGGGGGCGACCAAGAGCGATGATATTCCGGCGCCGGTGCGGATGCGCTGTTATGAGGTAATGTTGGCCCATTATTTTCCGCCGGAGCGGGTGGTGCTGGGGGTAAATCCGGCGGCTATGCGCTATGCCGGCCCGCGGGAGGCGATTTTCCACGCCATTGTCCGCAAAAATTACGGCTGTACCCATTTCATCGTCGGGCGCGACCACGCCGGGGTAGGGAATTATTACGGCACCTACGAGGCGCAGGAAATTTTCCGGGAATTTGACCCGCAGGCGTTGGGGATTACGCCCCTGTTTTTTGAACATGCGTTCTATTGCCGCCGCACCCAGGGGATGGCCACCAGCAAAACCAGCCCCAGCCCGCCGGAGGAGCGTATTCATCTCTCCGGTACCAAGGTGCGGGAATTGCTGCGGCGCGGGGAAGCGCCCCCACCGGAATTTAGCCGCCCGGAGGTGGCGGCCATTCTCGTTGCGGCCATGCGGGAGTCAACGGGGGCATGACATGAAGGGCTGGAACCGGCGTTCCCTGCTGAGAACGGCACTGGCGGCGGTGGGGAGTTGGTTGGTGCCGGCGCAACGGGTGTTGGCGGCGGCGACCCCCCGCAAGTTGGCCTTGTTGATCGGTATTAACCAGTACCCGAATGCCACCAAAACCCCGGCACTCTCCGGCTGTGTGACGGATGTGTGGCTGCAACGGGAATTGCTCTGTGGCCGCTTCGGGTTTAACCCGGCGGATGTGCTGACCTTGACCGACGGCCAGGCCACCCGTGCCCAGATTATCCAGGCTTTTCAGGAACACCTGCGCCAACAGGCACGGGCGGGGGATGTGGTGGTGGTGCATTTCAGCGGCTATGGCAGCCGTTCGCCCCAACCGGCTCTGTTGCCCCAGGATGGTCTGCTCACCCCGGACGGGGCACTCTGGATCGCCGAAGCGGAACTGTTGGGGTGGTTGCGGCAGTTGGCCACCGACCAAATGATTACTGTGCTGGATACCGGCTACGACTATCCCGGCACTTTTGCCTGTGGCAATGTGCGGGTACGCGCCTGTCCGCCGGTGGAGCCGGCAACCACTCCGGTCAACCTGCGACCGCCGGGGGTGCTGTTCCGAGCCGCCAGTCCGGGGACTGTCGCCACCGAAGCCCCTTGGCCGGGGTTTAGTGCCGGCACCCTGACCTACGCCCTCACCCAAACCCTCTGGGGCACCACGCCCGCCTCGATCCTGGTGGATGTGGCCGCCCAGATTGCCCAAACCGTGGGGGTCAATCAAGCCCCGGAGATGGTCGGTTCCCCGCAAACCTTGCCGCCCCAGCCCGGAGCCGCAGGGCGGGTCATCCAGGTCGGGCATGAGGGGGTGGACTGTGTGCTGGCGGGGGTTCCCCCCTGGATTTTGGCCGCCCTCGCCCCCGAATCCCAACTGACCACCGCCCAGGGGGTTCCCCTCACCCTGCGCTCCCGCAGCGGCCTTTTGGTCAAAACCACCAGCGCCGCGCCGGTGTCCGTCGGGGAATGGATCCAAGAACGGGTGCGGGTGGTGCCCAGCAGTTTGCCCTTGACCGTCGCGCTCGATGCCAACTTGGAGCGGATCGAGCGGGTGGATGCCACCAGCGCCCTGGGGAGTTTGAGTTACATCAATCTGGTCAAAATCGGCGAACACAGCGCCGATTGTCTCTTTGGGCGGGTCACCCCCACCACCTACGGCCTGTTCTCCCCCGGCCATGACCTGTTCCCCGGCACCGAAGGGGAAGCCGACGAAGCGGTCAAAGCGGCAATTAGACGCCTGCTCCCCCGCTTCCAAACCCTCTTGGCGGCCAAACTCCTGCAACTCACCGATAATCTCACCGCCACCCCCCTCCAGGCCACCGTCAGTTTCACCCAGGAGCAGCAACTCCTTTTGACCCAAACCCCCACCCCCAGCCAAATCTCACCCGCTGCCAACGGGCCGATGGTCATTCCCACCCTGGCGCCCGCCAGCCCCCTCACCTGCCAAATCCGGCATACGGAACCCCAGCCCCTGGCGGCACTGCTGGTCACCATCAACCCCAGCCAAGCCGTTACCCTCCACCCACCCCAGGACATTCCCCCCCAAACCCCCGTGCAGTTGAGCCTCAATACCCCCACAACCCCCGGCTTGACCGAACTGAGATTATTACTTTGTACATCAAGCTGGGTCGGTTCGCTCCCCGTCGAACCCCTACCGCTGGCGCAGGCCATCCTCGGCCACCTGCATCAGGTCAGCCGTCATGCCGCCCCCAAAGACACCTATACCCTCGACCTGCACACCTGGGCGGGGTTATCGCTTATTTATCGGGTGGCGTAGGCGGGGCAATTTCTGCGTGCAAAATACAGCCAATGTGATTGATGGCCAAATCCCCTAATCCCACTTCCGGGCGACTGCCATCGGGAAGCCGCAGCCGCTCAAAGCGAATCCCCCGCCCCAATTCCAGATGGAACCAAGCCAACCCCAGGAAAAACCGCTGCGGCTGTAACCAAGGGCGTTCCGGCAGATGGTCGGTATTGGATTCAATCGGCAGCCAACCCCGTCCCGGCCAATAGACCTCCAACCACACATGGTTGAACTGGGGCAGGAGCGGCACCTGCTTCAACTCCGGCGTCTTGGGGCATTTGTACCGCCCCGCCGTACGACAGGCAATACCGTTCAGGCGCAGCAAGGCCAACATAATCCCCACGTACTCACCACAGGAACCCGTCCCCCGCTTCAGGGCAATGTGCGGCGGGTCAATGCTACTTTTCATGTAATAACGCATCCGGTCATACACGTAATTGCGAATGGCCAGCAGTTTTTCGGCAAAGGTGCGGGCATCCGCCACCGCCTCCCGTGCCGCCTCCTGGATGATCGGCTCATCCATGCTCAATTCGTCATCATCGATCAGATATTGCTGTTGCAATTCCGGGGGCAGCGGCGGAACCGTCCCCGCGCCGGGAGGGATTTGGTACTTGATGCTAAAGACTTCCAACTCCGCCCGCCACCCGAACAGGTGCGCCTGCTGTTGCTGCAATTGGTCAAACCGAAACACCGCCACCGGTTGCCCCTGCTCCCAATCCACCGTAAAGGGCATCCCCACCGGTTCCACCCGCCGCACCCGTTGTCGGTCGGTCGTTGCCGGCAAGGCAATCCGCCATTCCACCTGGGATAACTGCACCGCCTCTAGGGGCGACCATTCCTCCACATAACTTAGTTCGAGCACATAACCGTTACTGAGGGTGTACTGCCCCTCCGGGTAGTAACGAAAAACCAACGGATGAATCAACACCCGGTCGCGAAACCCCAATTGCAGCGGTTGGCTGGCATTCGGCTCATCCCGAATGTAAGGCTCCTCGCCCGCGTAAGCCACATAATACCGACCCTGCCACAACGCCACCCCCACCGGATGCTCATAAGGAGTCAGGACGGATAATTGCACCTGGCCGGTCTGGGGGTCAAGCTGGTACAAAGTTTGTTCAATGTCATCACAAAGCCAGAGCGTGTCGTCAATAAAAGTCAGTTGGGAAATGCCCACTCCCGGCTTCGGCCAGCTTTGCAGCAGCTTGCCATCGCTGACCCGGATGACCCAAATACAGCCCCGTCCCTGACTGCTGATGTACAGGCATTCCCCCCGCTTGCTAATCCCTTCTGCCCGGTCATCGAGCGTGCAGGCCACCACCGGCTCCGCCAGATGCCACACCTCCCCCGCCCGCTGCACCTGACTGACATACACCTGCTCCCGGTCGGTGAACCAAAGCGCCTGGCCGTCCCAACTCCAACCGCCAATGTCTTGCAGGTAATGGGTGGTATCCGGGTTGAGAATGCGGATGTCTTCGGTGCTTAGGTTGAGACTGACCCAATAACCGGAACGGGGATCGACGCTCAGTAAACCTTCCTGCCAGGGGATTAACCCCTGTAAACTGCGGAGGGCGGGGGGATGGAAGGTGCGAAAACCGGCCTCGGCCATGGCAACCTGTCAAAAAAAGATAATTATTTATTATGGCTCAGTTAAAAAGATTCAACGACACTTTTGCCCGGCCACCCGCCGCTTACGTTACCATACAAGCAATAAGAAATGGGAACAAGAGGGAGGAGATATGGTTGCCACGGTCACACCACTACCGCCGAAACGGTTATCTTTGCAGGTAGAAAAAATTGGGGCGCAGACAACCACCATTCGTTCTTTGGATTGGGATCGGGATCGGTTTGATATTGAATTTGGGTTACAGAATGGCACGACGTACAATTCCTTTTTGATTCAGGGGGAGCAAACGGCTTTAGTGGATACCTCCCATGCCAAGTTTCGGGAGTTGTATCTACCGCAAATTCAAGAATTAGTGGATTTAAGCCAACTGGATTATCTGATCATCAGCCATACGGAACCGGATCACAGTGGTTTGGTGCGGGACATTTTGGAATTGGCTCCCCAGGTGACGGTGGTGGGTTCAAAAGTGGCCTTGCAATTTTTGGATCATTTGGTGCATCGGCCTTACCGGAAAATGTTGGTCAAACAGGGGGATCAAATTGACCTGGGTCAGGGGCATCTTTTAGAGTTTATCAGCGCTCCCAATTTACACTGGCCGGACACGATTTTAACCTGGGATCACGGCACGCGCATTTTATTTACCTGTGATGTGTTTGGGATGCACTACTGCCGGGAAGCCCTCTACGATGAATGGCTCAGCGAGATTGAGGCGGATTTTCGCTACTACTACGACTGTTTGATGGGGCCGAATGCCCGTTCGGTGTTGGCCGCCCTGAAGCGTTTGGCGCCCCTGGGGCAACCCCGTTTGATTGCAACGGGGCATGGGCCTTTGCTGCGGCATTATATTCCTGATTGGCTGAGCCGGTATCAGCATTGGAGCCAAGAGCAGACCCGCAATGATCAAACGATTGCTGTATTTTATATTGCCGATTATGGCTACAGCGACCGGCTGTCGCAGGCGATTGCCCACGGAGCGACCAAGGCGGGCGCCACGGTGGAAATGGTGGATATGAAGTCGGCGGATTTACAGGAAGTGCGGGAGTTGGTGGAACGCAGTCAGGGGTTGGTGGTGGGGATGCCGCCGGCCACGGGGGAGGTAGCGACCCAGACGCGGGCGGTGATCAGCACGATTTTGGGTTCGGTGCAGGCGCCGCAAAGCGTGGGCTTATGCGAGTCCGGGGGCGGGGATGACGAGTCCATTCACGTTTTGGCGGCCAAGTTGCGGGATTTGGGTCTGAGTATGGCATTTCCGCCCCTGCGCTTAGACGGGGCACCGACCCCGGCGACCTACCAACGGGCGGAGGAAGCGGGGACGGACTTGGGGCAATGGGTGAACCGGGACCGGACGATTCAACAGATGAAAGCCCTGGATAATGACCTGGACCGGGCGCTGGGACGCTTGAGCGGGGGGCTGTACATTATTACGGCACAGCAGGGCGAACGCAGCGGGGCGATGCTGGCCAGTTGGGTCAGCCAGGCCAGTTTCCAGCCCTTGGGGTTGACGATTGCGGTGGCGAAAGACCGGGCAATTGAGTCCCTGATGCAGGTGGGGGATCGGTTTGTCTTGAATGTTTTAGAAGCGGGACGGTATCAACACCTGATGAAGCATTTTCTCAAGCGGTTTGCGCCGGGGGATGACCGCTTCGCCGGGGTAAAAACCCAACCGGCCACTAACGGTGCGCCGATTTTGACCGAAGCCTTGGCGTACTTAGAATGTACCGTGGCAACCCGGATGGAATGTTCCGACCATTGGATTATCTATGCGACGGTGGATACGGGACGGGTGGCCAATCCCGACGGGTTGACCGCCGTGCATCACCGCAAGGTGGGGAACCATTACTAATGCAGGCGGTTGCCCAGAAAATCCAAAGCGGTGTAAACCCCAAATACCAGTAAAATCACCCCGCTCAGCAGGGGAAACCAGCGGGAAATGGGGCGCAGGCGCAACCATTGCCCTACCGTAGCGGTAAAGGTGCCCGCCACCCACACCGGCAGGGTGTAGCCCAGGGTGTAGGCCAACAACAGGCCGAACCCCAACAGGATATTCCCCGTACTGGCAACCCAGGCCAGCAAGCTAGCCAACACCGGCGTACTGCAGGGGGAAGCCCCCAGCCCAAAAGTGACTCCCAGCCCGTAGGCACGCCAGCCTCCCGTGCCCAGAACCGCTCCCGCCGGTGCGACCCACACCGGCAAGGGCAAGACTTCCAGCAGTACCAACCCCATCCAGATCGCCACCGCCGCTACCAGTAGCGACAAACCACTGCCCCACTGGCCGTACACCCGTCCCAACAGAGCCGCTCCCATCCCCAACCCGGTCAGCGTCGTTGCCAATCCCAGGGTGAACCAACTGGCCTGCCGCCAGCCACGGCCTGGTTCGGCTCCCAAACAGGCCACCGTCACCGGCAACAGCGATAATACACAAGGGTTCAAACTCGTGACGATCCCCGCTCCCCAAACCAACCCTAAACTCACCGGGGTCAAATGGTGCAATTCCTGGAGAACCCATTGATTGGCCCACTGCTCCCAAACATAAAAAGTGCTGCCGATGTCAACCATGACCGCCACGCTCAGAATCTACATAAATTGTAACAACAACGGTTCCGGGGTACGTCCGGGGTTCCGTCCCGACATGAGGCCAGCGGGCGGCGGATGGGGGGTGCTATGATCCACCTGAAAGCGACTCTTCGAGGCAAACCATGGCTCTGAATCCGGCTCCCCCCGCCTTACTGGTTTTAGCGGACGGCACGGCCTTGCGGGGGTATCGCTATGGTGCCACAGGAACGACCGTGGGGGAGGTGGTTTTCAACACCGGCATGACCGGCTATCAAGAAGTCCTGACCGACCCCAGCTATTGCGGGCAAATTGTGTTGTTTACTTACCCGGAGTTGGGCAATACGGGGGTCACGCCGGAGGACGAGGAATCCCCCCGGGTGCAGGTGCAGGGGGTGATCGTCCGGCATGGTTGTCGCTGGCCGAGCAATTGGCGCTCCCAGGAGTCCTTGGTTGACTATCTGGAACGCTGGCGGGTCGTGGGCATCAGCGGCGTAGATACCCGGTTGTTGACCCGCCGCTTACGGGAGCAGGGAGCCATGAACGGCGCCATTTCTACAGAAATTCTCGACCCGCAAGAGTTGTTGGAACAGGTTGCCCAAGCTCCCCGCATGGAGGGATTGAATCTGGTGCCCCGGGTGACGACCCCGACCACCTATGAATGGCACACCCCGACCGCCCCGGAGTGGGAGTTTGCGCCGGTGCGTGCCGACGGTACACCGCTGGTGGTGGTAGCGATTGATTTTGGCATTAAGCATAATATCTTGCGGCGGCTGGCCAGTTATGGATGCCGTGTCATCGTCGTACCGGCGACCACGCCGGTGGCGGACATTTTAGCCTACGACCCGGACGGCATCTTCTTATCCAACGGCCCCGGCGACCCCGCCGCCGTCAGCGAGGGAATTGCCACCGCCCAGGCGCTGGTGCAAACCGGGCGGCCTTTATTTGGCATCTGTTTAGGGCATCAAATCCTGGGGTTAGCCCTGGGCAGTCAGACCTTCAAGCTCAAGTTTGGGCATCATGGCTTGAACCATCCGGCGGGGGCAGGCCAGCACGTTGCCATTAGCAGTCAAAATCACGGTTTTGCCATTGATAAAAATACCTTGGCACCGGAATTAGACATTACCGATTGGAACCTGAATGACCAAACCGTGGCCGGTATCCGCCATCGGGAATTACCGATTTTTTCAGTACAATACCACCCCGAAGCCAGCCCTGGCCCCCACGATGCGGACTACTTCTTCGCCCGGTTCGTTGAACAGATGCAACACTACCGACAAAGGAAGCAGGGTAACCGTCCGGCCGACTAAAGTCGGGGGCTGAGTTACCCGCATCGGCAAAACCCTTGCGGGTAGCCTTAATATGAGCATCCAAACATCAGGGAAAAGCCGGGGTGGAGCGTCCCCCGGCGACCGCCGTTCCCTAAGGAATAGAGGTTTCCTAAATCTTGACAGCGGTGCCCGTTGCCGTCACTAACAACAAAACCCCACCATTACCGATTTCAATCGAACCCGTACTCATGCGAATTCCCACCACCGCATTGGCTCCCAATTTTTGGGCGCGCTGTTGCAGTTCTTTGAGGGCTTCCTGTTGACTTTGCTGAAACACCCGTTCATAACCGCCGGTGCGTCCGCCGATAATATCCCGAATCCCGGCGAAAAAATCCCGCAGGGCATTACTGCCGTACACCACCTCGGCGGTGACAATCCCCAAATAGGTTTGAATAGGACGGCCATCCAAGGTATCGGTCGTACTCAACAGCATTAGCGACCCAATTGCCGGAAAATGGTCTGCATGATGTCCATAATCGGTCGAGTGGCAGGCGTATTCGGCAAATTTTTGAGCAGCGGTTCCATCACCGTGCCCATTACCTGCGCTTCGGTTCCCTTGGGCAAGGACTCCGGGGGGATTTGGGTCATCAACCCTTGCAGCAAAGGCAGGGCGAGATTCAAGATCGCCAAGACATCTTCGGTGCGCCCCTGGCGCAGTAACCGTTGTCCCTGCAGCAACAAATCCAGAATTTGCCCCCCACTCATGCCCCGGATTGCCTGCTCTAAAGATTGCAGAGAACCGGCTTCATCCCCCTGGATGAGGGCTTCCTGGCTCTGGCGCACCCAATCCACCGGCGGCACCTCGACCATTTCCGCCCGCAGGGGAGTACTCACCCCGATTACCACACCGATCATCACCAGCCACCGACTTAGCATAGATACTCCCCCCTGCTTGTCCTCTGTCCCCCACTACCCCCTAATT
>CALHCP010000096.1 GCA_937936705.1 uncultured cyanobacterium
CCCGATTTTGAGGCGAAGAATAGCTACCGCATCAAGGTGCGGGTGACGGATGCGGGTGGGTTGACGAGTGAGCAGGAGTTCACCATCAATGTCACGGATGTCAACGAAGCGCCGTTTAGCCTGCAGTTGAGTAACAATACCACAGCAGAGAATGTGGCTGTGGGTAGTGTGATTGGTGCGTTTAGCCACAGCGACCCAGATGCGGACAAGAGTGGTAGTTACAGTTTGATAGATGGTTTTGGGGATAATGCCAGCTTCAGGATTGATGGCAATCAGTTGAAGTGGAATGTATCGCCCGATTTTGAGAGCAAGAATAGCTACAGTATCAAGGTGCGGGTGACGGATGCGGGTGGGTTAACCAGTGAGCAAGAGTTCACCATCAATGTGACGAATGTCAACGAAGCGCCGGTACTGGACGTTATTGTTGCCGACCAAGTCATTGATATTGATGAGTTAACGCCCTTCAATTTGACGGTTTCCGGCAGTGATGTGGATGCGGGAACGACACTGGTTTACAGCTTGGAGGGGACAGTTCCCAGTGGGTTAACGATTAACGGCAATCAACTGAGCTGGACACCGGGCGAGGCGCAAGACGGGATTTACACCATCACAGTCAAGGTGAGCGATGGGCAGCTATCCGATAGCAAGAGCTTCCAGTTGACGGTGCGGGAAGTGAACCAAGCGCCGGTTTTGGAGGGGATAGGGAACCGGACGGTACGTGCGGGGACGCAGGTCAGCTTTAGCGTGACTGCGACCGATGCCGATGTAGTGAACGGTCAGCCGAACAATTTGAGTTATCGGTTAGTGGGTGAAGTGCCCAGTGGGGTGGCGTTTAACAATGGCACCTTTAGTTGGACACCGTCTGCAGTGGGGGACTACAACTTCACGGTAGAGGTGAATGACAACACAGGAAAGGCGAATGCGACGGCGACGCGGAGCTTTAGTATCAAGGTGATACAACCGAACCAAGCGCCGACGGATATTCGTTTGAGTCGGAATACGATTGCGGAGAACAATGCGGTTAATGCGGTGGTGGGGCTGTTGAGCAGTGTTGACCCAAATGCCGGGGATAGCCACAGCTACAGCTTAGTGAGCGGTGCGGGGGATACGGATAATGGGCTATTCAGCATTGTGGGGAATGAGCTGCGGATAGGGTTTGTGGCGGATTATGAGGACACGGTTAACCAGAAGCGGGAGTACAGTATTCGGGTGCGGACGACGGATAACGGCGACCCGAATTTGAGTTATGAAAAAGTCTTCACGGTGCGGATACTGGATGTGAATGAAGCCCCGACGGCAATTGCCATTAGTGGGAATCGGGTGGCGGAGAACAGTGCCTATGGGGCGGTAGTGGGAGTATTGAGTACCACTGACCCGGATGTGGGGCAGAGTCATGACTACACGCTGGTAAACGATGCGGGCGGGCGGTTTGCAATCGGGTTTGCCGATGGGCAGTGGCGGCTGATTGTCAGTGATGGCAGTTTATTGGATTACGAGAGTGCGGCGCGGCACACGGTGCGGGTGAGAACGACAGATAGTGGTAATCCGCGGCTGAGCTACGAGCAGGACATAGAGATTGAAGTATTGAATGTGAATGAGGCACCGGTCTTTACGAGTGCGCCGGTGACCAGTGCCCAGCCTGGCTTTGAGTATCGTTATGAGATTGTGACCACAGACCCTGAGGGGGATGGGCGAGCCATTACAGCGGAAGGGCTGCCGCAGTGGTTGACGTTGGTGGACAACGGGGATGGGACGGCTACCCTGATAGGCACACCCGGTGCAACGGATGGTGGGGTGTACAGCATCCAGTTGAAGGTACAAGAGACGGATACCGCAGAGCAGTTGTTTGCGCTGCAGAATGTGTTGATTACGGTGGACTCGCGGTTGCGGGAGGAGAGCAACTTTAGTCCAGAGCAAGAGCTGAATTTGGTGATTCCGAATAGCAACTCGGTGTTGAGTTTCCGGGTGAAGGATTTGTATTTTGACCCCAGTGATGTCGGTGGGATGCGGGATGCGTTTGAGGTGGCATTGCTGGGAGAGGATAACCGACCCTTGGTATTTACCTACACGGACGGAAAAGACAGCTTTATCAACTTTACGGAAGGGTTAGCGGTTGCCTCAGCCTTGGGGGTGACCTATGACGAGACGACAGGCCTCGTGTCCGTGAACCTAGTGGGTGTAGAAGCGGGGACGCGGGCGAAGTTGATTTTCCGGTTGGTGAACAACGACGGGGACACCCAGTCCTATGTGGAGGTAGGGGATATTCGCTTTAGTGAGGCGGGTGCGGGTGTGAGTGCGCCGGTACAGGGGTTCCGTTTGGCGGCGCAGGAGGCACCAGAACAGCCGCGGGTGGAGTTTGCCCATTTGAGCAACATCACGGGGAGTGTGGCAGCGCGGTATGAGCGCACCAGCTTCACGGAGCGGGGGAAGGTGTTGCATGCGCAGTTTAGTTTAGAAAACATCGGCAGTTACGCCATCAACGGGCCGGTGGTGGTGGCGGTGAAGAACCTGTCAGATGCGAGTGTGAGTTTGCGGAATGCGGATGGGGTGACGCCAGATGGGTTTGCTTACATTGATGTGACGCGGTATTTGGTGGATGGGAAGTTAGACCCGAGTGTCAGGACGCGATTGGCGGAGTTGGTGTTTAACAACCCGAATGAGGTGCAGTTTAGTTACGAGTTGGTGGTGCTGGGTGGGATGAACCGGGCACCTGAGATTACCTCGAATCCGTTGCTGCCGGGGCGGAATGTGGCGGAGGTGGTGGCGGGGAACGGCTACACCTACGATGTGAATGCGACGGATGCGGACAATGACACGCTGACTTATTCGCTGTTGGTGGCGCCGGAGGGATTATCCATCGACAGTGAGAGTGGGTTGATTACCTGGGCGACGGCAGCGGAACACATTGGCAATCACAGCATTGTGGTGCAGGTGAGCGATGGCCGGGGTGGGATTGATATCCAGAGCTACACCCTGTCGGTGATTGCTACACCGCCGAACCGGCCGCCGATTTTCACCACTGACCCGGTGGTGGATGCCTACATCAATCAGTTGTATCGGTACGATGCGGATGCGATCGACCCCGACCAAGACACGGTGACCTACAGTTTGATTATCGGGCCGAACGGGATGACGGTGAACCGGGACACGGGGGTAGTGGAGTGGACACCGCCGGCGGCCTTGGTGATAGGGGATACGGTGTTGGGGCGGATTCGGGTGCCCGGAGAGAATGATGAGTTTGTGTTGGCCGGGGTGGCGGGGCAGAAGTTGTACATTGACCCGTTGACCTATGCGGGCAATTTAGGGGATTGGAATCTGCGGTTGATTAGTCCGTCGGGGCGGCAGGTGTTGAGTCGGAATCTGGCGACGGAGGGGTCGTTGTTGACGCTGGATGAGACGGGCAATTACCGGATTGTGGTGGATGCGCAGGGCGACCGGACGGGGAACTATGCGTTTCGGGTGATAGACCCGAGTTTGGTGCCGTTGGTTGCATACGACACGGTGATTAGCGACCGGTTGACACCGGGTAACCAAGACCGGCTGTATCGGTTTACGGCGGCGAAGGGACAGCGGTTGTTCCTGGATGCCTTGAGCACGACCAACGGAAATTTGGATTGGGTGGTCTATGATGCCAAGGATGGCACCGTGGTGTCGTTGCCTGACCCGATTATGTCGGAGGTGACGG
>CALHCP010000097.1 GCA_937936705.1 uncultured cyanobacterium
AAAGACTTCTGGGGAACCGGGCAGATACAAGACCTGCTTGGCAAGGTACAACTGAACCTGTAAGTCCTGGCATCACCCGATTGATAAACGATAAACGTAGGGAACAGGCCAGAAGTTGGCATAAACAACTTCAACCCAAAATCCACAGGCAGAAATGACCTGGGGTGCTGCAAAGGCAAAAGTTCCTGGCAGTAGGTGAGAGCGCCGCCTCCCTCTCTGGTAACAGGATTGGGAAGCTACGATTTAATTGCGAAGCAATAAATCGCTAGTTGCGTTCACAACCAAGACCCGTCGGAGCCGGCGACTGCCGTTCCCAATGCAATTAAAATGGCTATCGAGGAGGAGACTGCCGCAGGTTATTTGCGCTTTAGGGATGGGGGGAACCTGCGGCTGTACGTTATGTTAATTTTTTGTTATGCTCAAGCAGGGTTAAAAAGTTTGGCAAAATAATTCAATTCTCGGCCATGACCATCACCTTTATTTCTGACCGTGCCAAGGTCGATCTACCTCAATTGCAACATCTACTTGCCATCGGGGCCTTTTGGGCAACCGACCGTACCCTTACGGACTTGGCCACGGCTATTGAGCACAGTGAACCGGTGGTCACCGCTTGGGATGAGGAGCGTTTGATTGGCTTTGCCCGCGCCACCTCCGACCACGTCTATCGGGCGGTTTTGTGGGATGTGGTGATTCACCCGGAGTACCGGGGTCAAGGCTTGGGGCGCACGTTGGTTGCCACTGTCCTTGCCCATCCCAGCGTCAATCAAGTGGAGCGGGTGTATCTGATGACCAGCAGTCAACAGGGCTTTTATGAGCGCTTGGGGTTTACGGAAAATCTCACGACCACGATGGTGTTATGCAACCGTCAACCCGCCTTAGCGTTACCGGAATTAGAGCGGTTAATTGAAACTCCCCATGCTGCGGTAGCACCGGCAACTCATGGCTGAGTTTTCGGTTATTTATATTCATGGATTTGCCTCTAGTCCGAGTTCAGGCAAAGCCCGTTATTTCCGGGAGAAATTTGCCGAGTTGGGTATCCCGGTTCAGATTCCCGATTTGAATCAAGGGGATTTTACCCACTTAACTTTGACTCGGCAAATTCAACAAATTACGGCTCTATTGCCCCCGACCCCCACGGTACTGATCGGCTCCAGTTTTGGGGGATTGACGGCGGCTTTTTTAGCCGAAGAGCATCGGCAAATCAGCCACATGCTTTTACTGGCGCCCGCCTTCGGGATGATTCGGTATTGGCGGGAGCGGCTGACTCCGGCACAAATCCAGCAATGGCAAGTTCAGGGAACCATGCCGGTTTATCACTATGGTGAGGGGAAAGAATTGCCCTTACACTACGATTTTTTCGCGGATTTACAAACCTATGATGATACGCAACTCAGCCGTTGTGTCCCTACCTTAATTCTGCATGGGGAACAGGACGATGTAGTGCCTCTTCAGGTCAGTGAAATCTACGCTCAATCGCGCCCTTGGGTGAAATTGGTCAAACTGGAAGATGACCATAGCTTGAAAAAAGATTTGCCCTTTATTTGGCAAGAAACCTGTGCTTTTTTAGAATTACCTCCCTCTTGAAGGTATGCCTCTGGCCGGACTGAAACCCTATCGTTATCTGCCCATCCATGAATGTGGCGAATCTCTGGTTGCCATTCCCGAAGATAAAATTCATTTAATGGTGCCCCATGCCTATCGTAAACTAGGCGCACCCTACTCGAAATATTCCCCTTTTTCCCTGCGTCGGGGAGTGGTAGAGAAATTATTACAAGCGCAGGACTATTTACAGCAGATGCAACCCGGTTGGCAGTTGTCTATTTTCGATGGGTATCGCCCGAATACTGTACAGACATTTATGGTGCAATATACCTACCAGGAACTGGCTCAAAACCAGCCCGACAGCCCGCCGGAAGCTCTACTGGCTCAGGTGTACCAAGTTTGGGCTGTGCCCAGTGATGACCCGGCGACCCCGCCCCCCCACAGCACCGGTGCCGCCGTGGATTTAACCCTGGTGGATGCCCAGGGGCAACCGGTAGATATGGGTTCTCCGATTGATGAATTATCCCCCCGTTCTTTGCCGGATTATTATCCCCCGGAAAGTCCATACACTGCCCGGCGAAATTTATTACATCAGGTGATGGCTCAGGCGGGTTTTGTGCGCCATCTGGAGGAGTGGTGGCATTTTTCCTGGGGTGATCAACTGTGGGCATGGGTAACGGGCGCACCGGTGGCGCATTACGGTCGGGTTGAGGAGCAGGTGTAGCGGAGAAAATCAGGGAATTTTAGCGATGTATAGCAATGGGACTTGATTGGTGAACAGATATGCCGGAGAACCAAAGTCGGGGGCTGCGCCTGGGCAAATGCTGATTCTTAATGAATACGGGTTAATTCCCATACCTCAGTTTCTGCACTCCCCAACGCCCCAATAAAACGATGATTAAAATTCCTCCCAAACCGGGAGTTAACCAATCCCCATAACGCACATACAATGTCTGATGCGTGCGCCGGTAAATGCGAGCCAGGTGAATTAAACTCTGCGCCGGGGGAGCTTGCCAAAGGATACGCCCCTGGGGGTTAATCACCCCGGAAATGCCTGTGTTGGTGGCACGCACCAGCCAGCGGTTGGTTTCAATCGCCCGCAGCACATCCTGGGCTTGGTGCTGGCGCATCATGCGGGGGGGGTAGGGGTCGTTGTTGGCGGCTGTGATGATCCATTCACCCCCGGCTTGGGCTTGCTGACGAAAAATCTCCCCGAAGGCGGAGTCGTAACACACCCCGGCAATCACCGGACTATACCCAGTGCGCGGGGTTTGGTGGGGGCGACCGGGAGTTTGCGATTCGGGCAACGCCGAAATCCGCCGTACCCAACCGCCCAACCCATTCTCAAACGGGATAAATTCCCCCAGGGGGACAATCTTGACTTTGTCATAACGGCTGATCACCTCACCTTGAGGGTTGAGGATAAACAGGCTGTTGGTAAGTTTCCCGTTTTGACGGCCATAGGCTCCCAAAATCACCGGTGTTTGCCAGCGTTGCATGGCTGCGGTTAAGGCGTGCACCGGTAGCCATTCTCGTCCCAAGGCTCCCTCGGGAGTGACAATGAGTTCTGCCCCCTGCTGTGCCAGCGTTTCGTAACCGGCGCGCAGACGCTCTTCCATGCGGGCGCGGCCTGGGGGGGTAAAGCGTTCCCGGTTGGGGATATTGGGCTGGATGATCCCGACGGGAAAAGCCGCCGCTACCCGCTCCCGCGGTGCTGTGACCTCTAAAAACCACCCCAAACTTTGCCCCAAACCCAATAAACCGACTGCCAAAGCGAAGATGATTTTTTGAGGATAAAGGGTTGCCAATGCCAGGACGCCGTTAACCAATAACAACCAGGCGGTCGGGGTGGCCGACCCGGAGAGTTGCCCCAGATGTAAAAAGGTGGGGTTGCCGGGGCTTTGGCTGAGGGCGAGGGTTGTCCACCACAGGGGGGTGAGGCTGGCGACCCTTTCCCAAGTACACCACACCGTAATCCCAGTCAATAAGCGGAGCAAAGGTTGAGTAATTCGGCTGGTTATCCACGCCCAAGTGCCTACTAATAGAGCACCCCAGAGGGTAACCAGGAACCATATTGTCATGACAATGACCAGGCTGATGCCCCAGGGGATGCCCAACCAAGTCAGCGGGTGTAGATGGGTCAACCAGGAGAGCGCCAGGCCATGATAGGCCGCTCCCCAAAGCATGCCCTGTCGGAGCGTTCCCTTACGTGCAAAGGTGACCCACCACAGGGGCACCAAAGCCAGCCAACCGAGCGGCCACAGCCATGGTTCACCGGGGGTCAACCCCAACAGTGCCCCCGACAGGAGTAAAACCACCCCAGAAAACCGTTGCCCGTGCATGATGGCCGGATGTTTTGAAACTATCGCAATCCTAATTCAATGGTGAATGGCGGTCGCCGGTTCTCCAGCATTGGGATTCCAAGCCTGCCTGTGGTTGACATTCCAGGCAGGGCTGATTATTCTTTAGGTGTTATCACGCCCAAATGATTCGCTCCTTCGATAAGGTCAAGATTTAGGGAATCCCCGGCCTGGCTTTAGTTACTGTCTAATTTCGGCGTTGAGCATGGGCAGCAGCGGGGCATGATTGCAGTACCTGAGGAGTTTATGATTATGCGACACACACTACGCATCGGCGGTTTTACTTTGGCCGTAACCCTATTGGCAAACCCGGTTGGGGCGCAGTTGGGGACGCAATTACCCGCACCGGCGGATTGGCATCAACGGCAACAGCGTTCCGGTCAACCCGGCCATCGCCCCCTGCCGGTACCCAGCGCTGCCGCGCCGGTGGGACAGGGCAGTCCGCTGCCGCCCGCACCGGGGATGATGGTGAATCCCGAACAGTCCTACCGGGTGTTGGTGGTGGGGATGCCGCCGGCGCAGGTGGGGGTACTGCGGCAAATGGTACCCCAGGCGTTTCCGGTGCGGTATGAGGGGCGAATCGTGATGCAGGCGGGGGTGTTTGCAACGGCATCCGAAGCGGAACAGTTGGCCGAACGGTTGCGGCAGCAGGGTTTACCGGCTCAGGTGCTGAGTCCGGCCCAAAATCAACTGGCGACGGCGCGGCGGGATGCCCAGATGCAGATGGTGTTGCAACCCCAGCGGGACCAGAATCTGAGTGATTGGGAAAACGCCGCCGCCTGGAATCATCTGCGCCGTAATGCCCTGCCGGCCCGTTCCCAGCAGCCCACGGTGCGGGTTCTGGTGCGACCGACCACCCCGACCCAGCAGGAAGATATTCTGAAACTGATGCCGGAGGCGTTTCGCGCCAGCCATCGCGGGCAGCTCCTGTGGCAGGTGGGGCGGTTCCAAGACCAAGCCCGGGCGGAACAGTTGGTGCAGTATCTCCGTGCCCGCGGGTTTCAGGTCGTGGTGGAAACCCAATAATACCCGGCCATTCTGAAGTACAATACCGGGGTGTAGAGCCGGGGAGCATAGCATGACGGAACTGGACACGGGTTTGCCCAGCGTGCGGCAGGTTCAGATGTACATTCAAGAAAAAAAAGGGGTGGAGGTCAAACTCAGCACGGGCGATGTGTTGGCCGGCCAAATTGTCTGGCAAGACCCCAGCTATTTCCGTCTGGTGAATGCTCAGCAGGAGAGTTTTCTCCTGTATCGGGCGGCGGTGGTGTATATCAAGGGATGAAAATCCTAGCCGGAACGGGGAAATCACGGTACAAGAGAAAAAGTACCCCCATCTCCCCTGCGACATGACCGCTGTCTCTGGTTTTGATTCCCAGCATCCCCCCGCCCAGGCGGTCATTGATACCTGTGTCCATTGCGGCTTTTGTTTGACGACTTGCCCCAGCTACCGGACGCTGGGGACGGAGATGGATTCGCCCCGGGGGCGCATTTACCAGATGGATGCGATTAACCAGGGGGAAATCGGCCTGAATGCCACAACGGTCAGCCATTTTGATAGCTGTCTGGGTTGTTTGGCCTGTGTAACCGCTTGTCCATCGGGGGTGCGCTATGACGAGTTGATCGGTGCCACCCGTGCCCAGATTCAGCGAAATTATCGCCGTCCCTGGCCAGAAACCCTGGTGCGCGGGCTGATGTTTCAACTGTTGCCCTACCCGGAGCGGTTACGTCTCCTGGCACCGTCCCTGTGGCTGTACCAAACCCTGGGGTTGCCCCGCTGGTTACCGCCACTGCTCCGGCGCATTTCTCCCACCTTGGGAGCGATGAGCGGGTTACTGCCGCCTTTGCGATTCTCCCAACTGCTGCCGCGGCTGTGGCCGGAGGTGCTCCCTGCCCCAGGGGAACGCCGCTACCGGGTGGGGGTGATTTTGGGCTGTGTACAGCGATTGTTTAACCCGGCGGTGAATGCAGCCACGGTGCGGGTGTTGCGGGCGGTGGGGTGTGAGGTGATCATTCCCCCGCAGCAGGGGTGTTGTGCCGCTTTACCCCAGCACCAGGGGGAAATCACCCAGGCGCAAACCCTGGCGCGTTGGCTGATTGATAGTTTTCGGCATTATGAATTGGACGCCATTGTGATCAATGCGTCCGGGTGCGGGCATACGCTCAAGGAATACGGGCAGATATTGGCGGATGACCCGGAATATCGGCAGATCGCCCAGGATTTCAGCCGCAAAGTTAAAGATGTCCAGGAATTTCTGGCTTCAATCGAATTAAACGTGCCCCTGTATCCTTTGGCAACAGAACCCTTAACCGTGGTCTATCAAGATGCCTGCCACCTGATTCACGGCCAAAAAATCAGCCTGCAACCCCGGCAATTGCTGCGCCGCATTCCCGGTTTAGAATTGCGGGAACCCCTCGATGCCGCCCTATGCTGTGGCAGCGCCGGGGTGTATAACTTCCTCCAACCGGATACGGCGGCCGAATTGGGTCGCCAAAAAGTGAGTCACCTATTAAATACCGGGGCGCAGGTGATTGCTTCGGCCAATATCGGCTGCAGCATCCAAATTCAGCACTATTTGCGGGAACAGGGGGCAAGCGTACCCGTTTATCATCCGGTGCAGTTATTGGACCGAGCCATCCGCCGTTTACCGCTGGAGAATATCGGTCACCCGTTGCAGCTCAATTTGCTCTGAGGGGAGTTTGAGGGAATAACCCAGTTGTTTAGCTTTCTGCGCCATCGCCGGGCTAAACACATCCTGGTTGTCAATGCCATGACACACGCCCCAGTAAACGGGATAGGCGCTTTGGTTATACCCAAAATATTCCCCGCCGGGATTGAGGAGATGAGCGAGATAGCCCTTGCCGCTCGGGTGGGCAAAAATAGAGGCCGGCCGCGTCCGAGAACAGTACACATAACTCTGGAAGCGTTCCTGAAATTGCGCCGGGGGCTTACCATCCAGCGGCCAAGAACGGCGAACCGTCGTTATCCGGTACAGTTGCCCCTGGGGGCTTTGGTGTTGCAACTGCCGAGCGAGCACCTGAGTTTCCCAGCATTCCCCCTGGCGACAGTCGGACTGAACCATCGGTCGAAACTTGCCTCCCCGAGGCTGAGTAGCGAGCAGCCATCCCCAAGCGAGCCAAACCGCAAAATTCATCACTCCCCCCAAGTGCCAACTATCCCCCCTGCGATCCTAACCGGCTCCGACCCCACTGACCTCATTTCATTTAGAGTCATAGAGTCATGGGTTATGCTCCTTACCCCCGCACCTGCGCCCCCTGTGACCGTACCTGGGCAATCCGCGCCACCGCCTGCACCCCCGCCGCTTGCCACGCCTGCACCATCGCCTGCGCCACCGCCACCGCCGCCTCTGGAGCGGTCAAAGCCAATAGAGTCGGCCCCGCGCCGCTGAGCACCACCCCGTAGGCGCCCGCCGCCACCGCCGCCTGCTCCACCCGGTCATAACCGGGAATCAAACCCCGCCGGTAGGGTTGGTGCAAACGGTCTTGCAACCCCACCCGCAGCAGTTCCCCCGCGCCCTGCTGCAACCCCTGGAGCAAACACCCCAACGCCCCTAGATTCGCCACCGCGTCTGGGTAAGGCACCTGACCGGGCAGCACCGCCCGCGCCCTGGCCGTCGCCAGCGTAAACTCGGGAATCGCCAAAACCGGGACAACCGCCGGATGCCAGGGAATGGCACACACCTGCGCCCCGCAGGTCAAGCGGCACCCGCCCCACCAGGCCGGTACCACATTATCGGGATGACCTTCCAACGCCACCGCCCAAGCCAAAACCTCGGCCTCGGGCAGCGGCTCCCCCAATAAGTAATGCGCCGCCCGCATCCCCGCCACAATCGCCGTCGCCGAACTGCCCAACCCCCGCGCCAGGGGGACATCCAGTTCTAAAGTCAAAGTCACCGGCGGCACCGGTTGCCCCAACCGTTCGTACACCAGGGCAAAAGCGCGGTAGGCCAAATTCTCCCCCGTAATTCCTGCCCCCACCACCGCCAGCGGTGCCCCCGTCTGACGCAGGGCAAAACGAAAGCAATTGCCGAAATCCAGAGCAGCCCCCAAGCAGTCAAACCCCGGCCCCAAATTGGCCGTCGTGGCCGGTACCCAGACCTCAACCTCTGCAGCCATCTAGCCCTGGAACCGACGTTGCCGCCGAACCCACCAACTTAACAACAAATAGATTAACCCCACATAGCCGGTTGCGGCCAAGAGAATTGCAATTGGTAGCGGAATTGTCATTGACCCGTTTCCTGCCCAGATAATAGCGTTCAGCCCGACCCAAATTCCTCAGCCACCACTGCTCTCGCACCCGAACCGCACGGTGAACAACCGCCCGATTCCCACTGCCTCGCTCCGCCACACCGGGGGAACAACCGCGCACGCCCCTCAATCCAGACTTATTACGAGATTTATTAAACTCGGAAACCTTATCGCCCCTCCCCGGCCGGATGGCCGGACAGGAAACAAGCGTTATTCCCACAGCTTAAATAAACCAATTAAACCAATTACTGCCTTAAACGTAACATAAACCCGGGGAAATCTGAAAAAATTATAACAATCTCGTAATGATAGCCACGGTAACAGCCGGAGTCTGTCCCGGTATGCTATTTAAGTTGAGTCCGTCGGCCAGCCCGGCCTCTCTCCCTCAACCGGATGGGTCAGTAGCTTGCCTGGGATGTCATCGCTTAGAATAGGGATACATAATGTAAAAAAATGTAACTCAACCGCCATGACTCTTGTGACCGCCCCTTTTGCGCCTGTGGAAGCCGATTTACAGCAGTTGAGTGACCACTTGCGCCAGTTGGTGGGGGGGCAACATCCCATCCTCTCGGCGGCGGCCGAGTATTTGTTTGGGGCAGGGGGAAAGCGCTTGCGGCCGGCGCTGGTGTTGTTGGTAGCCAGGGCAACGGCGGGAGAAGTGACCGTGCGTCATCGCCGCTTGGCCGAAATTACCGAGATGATCCACACGGCGAGTTTGGTGCATGACGATGTGGTGGACGGGGCGGATTTGCGCCGGAATGTGCCTACGGTACATAGTTATTTCGGCAATCGGGTGGCGATTTTGGCGGGGGATTTTCTGTTCGCCCAGTCTTCTTGGTATTTGGCCAATTTGGATAATCTCACGGTGGTGAAACTGTTATCGCGGGTGATTATGGATTTTGCCGAGGGGGAAATTCGCCAGAGTCTAACTCATTTTGACCCGAATTTATCTTTTGAAGATTATCTGGAAAAAACTTTTTTGAAAACGGCTTCGCTGATGGCGGCCAGTTGTAAGGCGGCGGCGGTTTTGAGCGATTGTTCTGAAGATTTGTGCGAGCAGATGTACCAATACGGGCGGTATTTGGGTTTGGCGTTTCAGGTGGTGGATGATATTTTTGATTTCACGGCTTCGACGGCGGTGTTGGGCAAACCGGCGGGTTCCGATTTGCAAGAGGGGAATCTGACGGCACCGGTGTTGTTTACCTTGGAAGAAACCCCGGCGTTACGGGTTTTGGTGGAGCGCAAATTCAGTGAATTGGGGGATTTGGAGCAGGCGGTGGATTTGGTGCGCATGGGCAACGGCATTGAGCGTTCGCGGCAGTTGGCGCAGGAGTATGCCCAGCGGGCGGCGACGTTTTTAACCGATGTGCCCCCTTCCCCGGCGCGGCAATCGTTGCTGGATTTGACGGATTACGTCTTGTCTCGTTTGCACTGACCTAAATTATGTTAAGGTCAAGCACACCATGGCGCTGACACTTTTCTCGCGGAGCAGGTGAAATCGGTTATGTCCACGTGGCGGCAGGATTTGAAGAATGATTTGATTGCCGGGTTGTTGGTGGTGATTCCCCTGGCAACGACGATTTGGGCGACCTTTGTGACGGCCAACTGGGTGATCCAACTGCTCACCCGCATTCCCAAACAACTGAATCCCCTGAGTTTGCCGCCGCTGTTGCAGGATTTGGTGAATCTATCGGTGGGGCTGGCGGTGCCTTTGTTGGGCATTTTGCTGATCGGTTTGATGGCACGGAATATCGCCGGGCGGTGGCTACTCAACCTGGGGGAGCAGATTTTGCAGCAGATTCCCCTGGCGGGTTCGGTCTATAAAACTTTGAAGCAATTGCTGGAAACGGTGTTGCGGGATTCCAGCCAAAAGTTTCGCCGGGTGGTGTTGGTGGAATATCCGCGCCGGGATGTGTGGGCGGTTGCCTTTGTAACCGGGGCGCCGGGGGAAGTGATTGAGCGCTCCCTGCCGGTGCCGCGGCAGGAGCGGTTGGTGAGTGTCTTTATTCCGTCCACGCCCAATCCGGCCACGGGTTGGTATGCGATGGTGCCGGAGCGGGATATTGTGCCGTTACCCATTACGGTTGAAGAAGCCTTCAAGCTGCTGATTTCCGGGGGAATTGTCAACCCCACCATGGCGATCCGCCCGGAGTCCCTGGTTCAGTCGGAGCACGTTTGATGCAACCGCGGCGGGTGGCACGGGAATTGGCCTTGTTGGGGCTGAGCCAGATCCTCTCGGATGCGGAAGTGCCGCTGGACGAGCTGATTTTAAGGGCACTGCGCACCCTGACCCAGGAGTTGGAAGAAACCCTAGAGCAGGCCAGTCATAGCTTGAAGCGGGCGCACCAGCAGTTGGAAGCCCCGCTGGCGCAGGCTCATCTCACGGAAGCCATCGAAACCACCCGCACGGCGATCAACTATTTAGGGGCGGCCACCCATCTGCCGGAGTGGGTTTATTTGGCGGGGCAAGCGGAGGTGCAGGCCTTTGCCCGGCAATTACTCGGGACTTGGCACGACCATCGCGAAGCCATTGATACCCTGATGCAAAAGGGCATTAAAGGGTGGCAAATCCAGCGGTTGCATCGCATGGAGCGGGATATTTTGCGCTTGGGCACTACGGAATTGGTTTATTTAGAAACGCCGGTGCAAATTGTCATGAACGAAGCGGTGGAACTGGCGAAACGCTACTGCGGCGAAGACAGTTATCGCTTTATCAACGGCACCCTGCGGCAGATTTATCTGGTTTATCAAAGCCAGACGGCGGCCGAGACTTAAACTTAAGGGCACCTGCACCTCTATTAATTACCTCTATTAATTAGGGACAAGCGCTCGCCGGGGCACAGCCCCGGTCTCCGGTTCTCCAGCGGATCGGTTCCCCAATCAAGTCATACTCAAGTCATATTCAAGTCATATTGCTACATTTCCATCATTTCAACTTAGGCATCTTGAGGGCACCTCTCTCAGGGACAGCCAGCCCCAACTCCCATCAAAACTCAAAGTGGTCTCTGCACCGGCGCTGAATCTGCCGTTGCCGGCCGCTCGGGAGCCGTTTGCTGGGGGTCTAACACATCCCGCAGCCCATCCCCCAACAAGTTAAAGCCCAACACGGCCAAGATAATCATCAACGCCGGCGGCCAGACCAACCAAGGGTGTAATAACATGATGGATACATTGGTCGCCAAAGAGAGCATATTTCCCCAGGAGGCATCCGGCTGTTCGATCCCCAACCCAATCAGACTCAGCACCGATTCCGCCACAATAAATCCGGGCACCGTCAGGGTCGCGGCAATAATGACATAGGTCGTGGTCTGGGGCAAAACGTGCCGCCACAAAATGCCCAACGGTCGGGCACCCAACACCCGCGCCGCCTGGACAAAGCCCCGTTCCTTCACACTCAACACCTGCCCCCGAATCACCCGTGCCAACCCCGCCCAATTGATAAACGAAGTAATCAATACAATTAACAAAAATCGCTGACTACTCGTTAAACCCGGGGGTAAAACCGCCGCCAACGCCACCAGTAGATAAATACTGGGAATCGTCATCAACACTTCCACCAACCGCATCAGCACCGCGTCCACCCACCCCCCCGCATAGCCGGCCACCCCCCCCAACAGGATACCGATGGGAAAGGTGATGAGAATCCCCACCAACCCCACCGACAAACTAATGCGGCTGCCCAAGAGCAACCGACTCAACTGGTCCCGCCCTTGGTCATCCGTGCCCAATAAATTGAGATGAGCGGGCAACGCCACCCCAAACAGATGCCAATCGCTGGGGATGCCCGGAATGACCCGCCAATCCTGCACCTGCCAGCCCCGCGCCGTCCGTTGGGGGATGGGTAAAGTCAACGCTAGCCAGCGATAGGGGTAACCGCGGACGAACAATCGCACCGGTGTCGGGCGTGTCCGATCCACCACCAATTGCCGTTCCCCCGTCTCTAAATTCAGCGGCCCCTGGGTCGTGGGATAAACGTGCGGCCAGGGTCGCCATTCCACCTGGGTCGGGGGCAGGAGCGCCCCATTTTCCTGACCGGCGTAGGGGTCATAGGGCGCGAAAAAATCCGCCCCCAACATCCCCAGATACAGCACCAGTAGGATGATGGCTCCCGAACGAGCCAGGGTATTGTGCCACCAATTCATAAAAAAAATCCTATCCGAAGCCCCCCCAAACACGCTACATTAAAGGGCAATTCTCTGGAGTAAACCATGCCCCGCGTACTGGTAACCGAACCCATTGACCCGGCTGGGGTTGCCATTCTTGCCCAAGTGGCGCAAGTGGATCAACGCCATCATCTCACCCCCGCCGAGCTACAAGCCTGTATTGGTGAATATGAAGGGCTTTTGGTGCGTTCGGCGACCAAAGTGACCCAGGAGATTATTCGGGCAGGGCACAATCTGAAAATTATCGGGCGGGCCGGTGTCGGGGTGGACAACATTGATGTACCGGCGGCCACCCGCCAGGGGATCGTGGTGGTCAATTCCCCGGAAGGCAACACCATCGCCGCCGCCGAGCATACCATTGCCCTCATGCTGGCTCTGTCTCGCTACATCCCCCCGGCCAACCAGATGGTGAAAGCCGGGCAGTGGAACCGCAAGGAATTTTTGGGGGTAGAGGTTTACAAAAAAACCTTGGGGATTGTGGGTTTGGGCAAAATCGGTTCCCACGTGGCCACGATTGCGCGGGCGATGGGGATGCGGCTGCTGGCCTATGACCCCTACATCTCCCAAGAGCGCGCCGAACAGTTGGGGTGTAGCCTGATGGAGTTGGAGGTACTGCTGCGGGAAGCGGATTTCATTACCCTGCATATTCCCAAAACTCCCGACACTACGCATTTAATCAACCGGGAAAGTTTCAAAAAAATGAAACCCACCACCCGGATTATCAACTGCGCCCGCGGCGGCTTGATCGATGAAGTTGCCTTGGTGGATGCCATTCGCGAGGGACGGATCGCCGGAGCCGCCTTGGATGTCTTCGAGCAGGAACCGCCCACCAACAGTCCTCTTTTGTTACTCGGTAAAGAAGTGGTTCTGACCCCGCACCTGGGTGCCTCCACCATCGAAGCCCAGAGCAATGTGGCCACCGACGTGGCAGAGCAGATTCGGGATGTGTTGCTAGGGCTGCCGGCTCGCTCGGCGGTGAATATCCCCGGGTTGAGTGCCGAGGTGCTGACCCGCCTCAAACCCTATCTGGAGCTGGCGGAAATTTTGGGGAACCTGGCCGGTCAGTTGGCGGGGGGACGGGTAGAAACCCTGGGGGTTCGTCTGCAAGGGGAATTGGCCAACAATGCCGGCCAGCCGGTGGTGATTGCCGCCATCAAAGGGCTATTGGGGCCGGCTCTGCAAGAACGGGTGAATTACGTCAACGCCGCCCTCGAAGCCAAGGAGCGGGGGATTCGCGTGGTGGAAACCCGGGATGAATCGGTGCGGGACTACAGCGGCTCCCTGGTGATCACCGCCCAAGGGACGCAGGGGGAACACAGTGTGGCCGGCGCATTGCTGGGAACCGGGGAACTGCGGATTACCAGCATTGACGGCTTTCCCATCAGTGTTGCTCCCACCCGCTATATGCTGATCACCCTGCACCAGGATATGCCGGGGATCATCGGCAAGATCGGCTCTTTGCTCGGCAGTTTCAATGTCAACATTGCCAGTATGCAGGTGGGGCGCAAATTGGTGCGGGGGGATGCGGTGATGGTTCTGAGCATTGACGACCCGCTGCCCGATGGCGTGGTGAACGAAGTGGTGCAAATTCAGGGAATTCAAGATGCTTATGTCGTTAATCTGTAATAAATCTGTAATAATAAAAGTAATCATAAAATCCCAAGCCGGTGCGTTTGTTCCTGCCGGTTGGCTCGGGACTGTTTCCCTCCAAAGGATGACGGCAATCTGCATGGCATCCCCGGTTCCTGTCTCCCGCGGGCAGGCGGGGAACGCCGTGCACCAAGGTCTCTGTTTCGCCATTGGGTGAAAGGGTTATATTGGTTACCAAAACTGTTTGAGATAGCAGTGCTACCGGAACCAAGGGCGGTTTTCCCGCACCAATTCCCTGAAGGACAGGTTACGATATTACTATCTGCACAACCGGCTCAGGGCGGGGAAGAATATGTTTGAACGTTTCACGGAAAAGGCCATCAAAGTCATTATGCTTGCCCAGGAGGAGGCTCGGCGCCTGGGGCATAACTTTGTGGGCACCGAACAAATCCTATTGGGGCTGATCGGTGAGGGAACCGGCGTCGCGGCCAAGGTCTTAAAATCCATGGGGGTGAACCTCAAAGATGCCCGGATTGAGGTGGAAAAAATTATCGGGCGGGGTTCCGGCTTTGTGGCGGTGGAGATTCCCTTTACGCCTCGCGCCAAGCGGGTTTTAGAATTGTCCCTCGAAGAAGCGCGCCAGTTGGGGCACAACTACATCGGCACGGAACATCTGTTGTTGGGGTTGATCCGGGAAGGGGAAGGCGTGGCCGCCCGGGTGTTGGAAAATTTGGGCGTTGACCTATCCAAAGTCCGTACCCAGGTGATCCGGATGCTGGGCGAGACGGCGGAAGTCACCGCCGGTGGGGGCAGTGGCCGCACCAAAACGCCTACCTTGGACGAATTCGGCACGAATTTAACCCAGATGGCCGCCGAGGGCAAACTCGACCCGGTGGTGGGGCGGCAAACCGAGATTGAGCGGGTGATTCAAATCCTGGGGCGGCGCACCAAAAATAACCCGGTGCTGATCGGGGAACCGGGGGTGGGGAAAACCGCGATTGCCGAAGGGCTGGCGCAGCGGATCGCCAACCGGGATGTACCGGATATTCTCGAAGACAAGCGGGTGGTGACCCTGGATATTGGACTGTTGGTGGCGGGTACGAAATATCGGGGGGAATTTGAGGAACGCCTGAAAAAGATCATGGACGAAATCCGCCAAGCCGGAAATGTGGTGCTGGTGATTGACGAAGTTCACACCCTGATCGGGGCGGGGGCGGCGGAGGGAGCCATTGATGCCGCTAACATTCTCAAACCGGCGCTGGCGCGGGGCGAGTTGCAGTGTATTGGGGCGACCACCCTGGATGAATACCGCAAGCACATCGAGCGGGATGCGGCCTTGGAGCGGCGGTTCCAGCCGGTGATGGTGGGTGAACCCTCGGTTGACGAAACCATCGAGATTCTCTTTGGTTTGCGGGAGCGGTATGAGCAGCACCACAAGTTAAAAATTACCGATGAGGCGCTGCGGGCGGCGGCCAAGCTGGCGGATCGCTACATTTCCGACCGTTATTTGCCGGACAAGGCCATTGACCTGGTGGACGAGGCGGGTTCACGGGTGCGGTTGATCAACTCGCAACTGCCGCCGGCGGCCAAGGAATTGGACAAGGAACTGCGGCAGATTCTGCGCCAAAAGGATGATGCGGTGCGGAGCCAGGATTTTGAGCGCGCCGGGGAGTTGCGGGACCGGGAGATTGAAATCAAGGCTCAGATTCGCGCCATTGCCCAAAGCAAAAAGAATGAAGTCCAAAGCGGCAATGGCGAAAGTCCGATGGTGACCGAAGAGGACATCGCCCAAATCGTCGCTTCCTGGACAGGGATTCCGGTGAGCAAGTTGACCGAAACCGAGTCGGAGCGGCTTTTGCAGATGGAAGACACCCTGCACCAGCGCATTGTCGGTCAGGAAGAAGCGGTGCGGGCGATTTCGCGAGCGGTGCGGCGGGCGCGGGTGGGGTTAAAGAATCCCAACCGACCCATTGCCAGTTTCATCTTCTCCGGGCCGACCGGGGTGGGCAAAACCGAGTTAACCAAGGCGTTGGCGGCCTACTTCTTCGGTTCGGAAGAGGCGATGATCCGCCTGGATATGTCGGAGTATATGGAGCGGCACACGGTTTCCAAACTCATCGGTTCGCCGCCGGGCTATGTGGGCTACAACGAGGGCGGGCAGTTAACCGAGGCGGTGCGCCGTCGTCCCTATACGGTGGTGCTGTTCGATGAGATCGAAAAAGCCCACCCGGATGTGTTTAACCTGTTGTTGCAAATCCTGGAAGATGGCCGTTTGACCGATGCCAAAGGTCGCACGGTGGATTTCAAAAACACCCTGCTGGTGATGACTTCCAACATCGGCTCCAAGGTGATCGAAAAGGGCGGCGGCGGCTTGGGCTTTGAATTCAGTGAAAACCAAGCGGATTCCCAATATAACCGGATTCGTTCGCTGGTCAATGAGGAGTTAAAACAATACTTCCGCCCCGAATTTCTCAACCGGATTGATGAAATCATTGTCTTCCGGCAGTTGACCAAGGACGAGGTGAAGCAAATCGCCGACATCCTGCTCAAGGAGGTGTTTGGGCGCATGGCGGAACAGGGGATTACCCTGCAAGTGACCGAGGCGTTCAAAGACCGCCTGGTGGAAGAGGGTTACAACCCGGCCTATGGGGCGCGACCCTTGCGGCGGGCGATTATGCGCTTGCTGGAAGATTCCCTGGCGGAAGAAGTCCTCTCCGGGCGGATTCGGGAAGGGGATACGGCCACGGTGGATGTGGACAGCGAAACCGGTCAAGTCAAGGTGATTGCCGAGACCAAGCGGGAGTTGCTGCCCCAAGCGGCCAATTAACCTCCGGTTTTTCTCACTTTTTAACCCTGCCCAAGTTGTTTGGGTAGGGTCTATTTTTTCGGGGGGGAACCGCTGTGAGTCAAACGGCGGCGGTCGCCGGGGTGAGGCATCCGTTCTCGGTTCTCAAATCGGGTTACATTGCTATAGGATAACCATGCAGAACCCCGATTCCCCTACACTCCCGATGCTCCGCCAAGACCGCCTGATTGCCCTTGTCCTGATCGTGATTTGTCTGGTGGCCGCCCTGGGCAATTGGTTGGGTGGCGTGCCGATGCAACGCCCTAGCCTGACCACGCCAAGCACCGGAAGAACCGCGGATGTGGCTCTTATTCCTATCACCGGTATCATTACCTTTACCGGCGAAAGTAGCCCTTTGGGCGGTGGCACCACCGCCGGTGCCCAGGCGATTATGCGGGCGGTGCGGCGCGCCGAAAAAGACCGGGTCAAGGCGATTTTATTGAATATCAACAGTCCGGGAGGTTCCGCCGCCGCTTCCCAAGCCATCTATACCGAATTGATGCGGGTGCGGGATCAAGGTCAGGTCAAAATTGTGGCAACGATGGCCGATGTCGCCGCTTCCGGGGGCTATTACATCGCTGCCGCCGCCGATCATATCGTGGCCAATCCTGCCACGATTACGGGTTCGATTGGGGTGATTGTGCAGATTCAAAATCTCACCGATTTACTCAAAAAAGTGGGGGTGCAAACCATCACAATTAAAAGCGGTTCATTCAAAGACATGGC
>CALHCP010000098.1 GCA_937936705.1 uncultured cyanobacterium
TTAAGGATGAATGGTGCCATCGGGCATCACCGCCCCGGTGAGATTCGCTCCCGCTAAATTCGCCCCCCGCATACTCGCCCCGGACAGATTGGCACCGGCCAAATTCGCCCCGGTGAGATTCGCTCCCCGCAAAATCGCCACCACCAAAAACGCCCCGGTTAAATCGGCTCCAGACAGGTTGGCATAGTAGAGATTGGCTTCCGTGAGATTGCTATGCGCCAAACTACAACCCTGCATCTGCGCCTTTAACCCGTCCACCCCCCGCAAATAAGCCCCCCGCAAATCCGCCTCTTGCAGTTGTGCCTCACCGAAATTGGCAAAAATCAAATCCGCCTCCCGCAGTCCCGCTTGGGTCAGCCGGGCGCGGGTGAGATTACAGCGGCAGAGGATCGCCCCGCCTAGGTTGGCTCCGCTTAAATCTGCCTCAAACAGGTCTGCCCGATAGAGATTTGCCCGCTCCAGGACAATCCCGGCCAGTTTCAGACCGTGCAAGTCCACCCGGTTCAGATCCACCCGGCGAAAGTCCCGCTCCCCCTGCTGGTATTTCTGCTCCAGTTGCTCCGCCGTCAGGTGTCCGATCGCCATAAGCGTCAGCCTATAAACCGATCACATACTTGCGCCATTCCTGGTTCGAGCCTCCCCGTAAATGTTTACTCACCTCAAAATGTAAACTACTGTGCGGACGGCGGGGGCGCTGCCGCAAGGGTAAACGGGCTTCTTCCGGCGTGCGGTTGCCCTTTTTGATATTACACCGGACACAGGCCGTAACGATATTTTCCCAGGAGTCACCCCCACCCCGCGACTTGGGAATCACATGATCCAGGGTCAAATCCTCGCCCGTATAGCCACAGTACTGACAACTATGCCCATCACGGTGCAGGACATTGCGGCGGGTCAGCGGGATTTCCTTGTGAGGAATGTTGACATAATGCCGCAGCCGGATTACCGTCGGCAGGGCAAAATTGGGGTAAATCACCTTGCCATTGTGCTCTAATTGCTCAGCTTTGCCCTTGAGTAGCAATACCGCCGCCCGCTTCCAGGTGGTGATATTCAATGGCTCGTAGGAAGCATTCAGCACCAAAACCTTCGCCATCACTTCCACAGGGCAAGATTTGTCAAGATATTAACACAATTGATTTAAGCCGTGTTTAAGAAATGCGATAGGCATCCGGGCCATTGCGAAAAGCAAATCTGAGAGAATCGCCGGGATTTTTGCCGATTCCCATCACATAAACCCCCAGCGCCAGCAAGGCCACGACCGCCAGCCCGCCAAACACCTGCCGCAGTCCCAGCCCCATCGCCAAATTGCCCAACAGCGGCCCGGCGAGGGCAATCCCCAGGTCAAACCCCCCCAAACACAGCCCAAAACTGCGCCCCCGCTCCTGGGCATAGGAACGGTCGGCAATCAGAGCCGCCATTCCCGGAATCAATAACCCCGCCCCCATGCCCTCCAAGCCGCCGGCCAACAACAACCAGGGCACCCCCTGCGCCCACCACAGGGTCACCATCGCCAGCCAATAGCACCCCAAACTGACCGTAATCAACCGTCCCCGCCCCCAGCGATCCGCCGCCTGCCCCAGAGCCAAGCGTACCGAGAAACTGGCAATCGCCACCGCCGTATAAAACAAGCCCGGATTTAGGGGAATCCCCTGGCGTTTGATGAACAAAGGAATAAAAATCTGCAAACTGCCGAACAACAACCCCACCAGCAAAAACACCAACGCCGGGATGCGTAACCGGGGCGTGAACAACAATCCCCAAGAAACCCCCTCAGCCTGGCGCGCCCGTACCCCCGCCGGCTCCTGCACCCCCCAGGTACACAAACCCCAACTCATCGCCCCCAACAACGCCGACAGCAGAAAAATCAGCGTATATTGCCCCTGCGCCGCCAACCAGCCCCCCACCGCCGGCCCCAAAGCCACCCCCACCGGTTGCGCCAAGGTCATATACCCCAACACCTGCCCCCGCTGCGCCGCCGGAGCCAAATCCGTCACCAGCGCCAAATACCCCGTCGCAAACGCCGCCACACTCAACCCGTGGTACGCCCGCAACACCAACAACGCCGGCAATCCCTGCAACCACACATACCCCAGGGGAGCCGTCGCCAACACCAGCAGACCGATCTGAATCCCCAGCTTGCGCCCCCGCACATCCGTCAACCGCCCGACCGGCTCCCGAAACAGCAACATCCCCAGCGCAAATGCGCCGATCACCCAGCCAATCTGCTGGTCATTCGCCCCCAACACCTCGTCCAGATACAAAGGTAACGTCGGCAAAAGCAGGGTCAACCCCAACCAAAACAACAACGCCGCCCCAAACAACCGCCCCAAACAACCCTGCAAATCCTACCTCCGCCGCCCCCGGCCCGATGGTTCCCGCCAGTCACCCATTTGTAAATAATCGTATCTTTTTTGCCGGCAGATAGTGTCCGCCCTCATCCCCCAGCCGCAGTGACCGACAGCACTTCCAGCGCCCCGGCTTGCGTAGTATCTACCGGCGTGACATAAGCCAATTCCGCCGCGGTAAAAGGTTCCCACTCAGCCCATTGTTGGGCGAGCAAATCCGCCGTAGCATCGGCAATATCCCCGGTGCGCCGGTGCAGCCGTTCCCGCAAAATATCGAGCGGCGCTTGGGTGTGGATAATCCGCACCGTCACCGGCACATCCTGAACCGCCGCCAAAACCCGTTGCCGCATCGGCACCCGGTCGTATTTGGCATCCAAAATCACCGATTGTCCCTCCCGCAAAAGCGCCAAGGCCAAACGCAATAACTCCCCATAGGTGCGCTCGGTCATCGCCGGAGTATAGAGTGCCGCCCCCCCCTTTTCAGAGAGAGAAATACCCCCCAAATGCTTGCGCACCGCATCCGAACGAATGTGAATCGCCCCGTATTTTTGCGCCAGAAAACGGGCAACGGTTGATTTTCCCGAACCCGATAAACCCGCCATCACAAACAGTTGCGGCCGTGTGAATTGACTGTAGCGCCAGGCCGCTCGGTAATAGGCAATCGCCGTCGCCTGTGCCTCCTGACGTAAGGCGGCCGGTGCGCCCGGATCACTCGACAAAAACGAATTCACCTTCGCACGAATATAGGCCCGAATACTGCAATAAAACCGCAGTAACCGAGCCGCCAAATAATCCCCCGTCAGTTCTAAATAACGATTCAAAAACCCATAGGCCAAATCCCGTCGTCCCCGAAACTCCAAATCCATCACCAAAAAAGCCACATCATAGACCCCATCGGTCAAGCGAAATTCCTCGTTAAACTCAATGCAATCAAAGACACAGACCTGCCCCTGGAAAAAACAGATATTGCCCAGGTGCAAATCCCCATGGCATTCCCGAATTTTCCCCAGGTGCTGACGTTCCCGAAACCAGTCCTGATGGTTTTGGAGATAATCATCCGTAAACGCCCGAATCTCTTGAAATTCCCGTGCCAATCCCCAATTCGCCGTATAGGTTTCGGTGGCCTCATAATTACTATCCACCACCCGCTTGATCATCTCTGGCGAACCAAAGCGGGTAATCGCTTCATCGGTGGGAGAGTCCTGATGAAAACGGGCAATTTGTTCCCCTAGATTTTCTAAATGTTGAATGGTTAACCGCCCTTGCTCAAAACAGGTCAACCACAAATCCTCCTGGTCAAACTGCCGCATTTTGATCGCATATTCGACCACTTCACCCCCCGCGTCGCCCAATCGGTAATTCCCCTGCAAATCCACCCCAATCGGCAATACTTCTAAATACAAAGCCGGTGCCAAGCGCTGATTCAGCCGTAATTCTTCATAACAAAATCGCCGCCGTTGTGCCAGAGTAGAAAAATCTAAAAAGCCAAAATTAGCGGGTTTTTTCACCTTGTAGGCGTAATCCCCCGTCAAAAACACCCAGGAAATGTGGGTCTGTTTCACCGTGATTGTCTGCACCGGATGGGGATAAAATTCCGCCCGCTGCATCTGCTGAATCAACGCCGGCATCCCTTCAGTCATGCACCACCAACACCGCACAGGGGGCATCCGCCACCACTGCAGCACTCACCGACCGTTGCAAAATCCGCTCCACCCCCGTCAGCCCCCGACTGCCGATCAGGATCAACTGCGCCCCCATCGTCGCCGCCCAGGCGACAATTTCCGCTGCCGGGTCACCGGCCAAGATTTTCACCTGACAAGCACAGGGCAAAATCCGGCGGCAAAAATCCAAATAGGCGGAAAAATCCGGGTCAGGATGGGGGGCATCCGCCGGCTCATCGCTGGCGATGGGAGTGCGAACATAGACCAACTGCACCTCCCCGTCCGGTGCCACCTGCAACCAGTGCAAGGCTTGCAGCACCCCCAAGGTGGTTCCCGAACCATCCACAGCGACCAAAATGGATTTCAGCATCTTCAACATCAGGGCTTCAAGCGCAGGCGCACGGATTCGGCATGGGAATGCAAACCCTCGCTTTCCGCTAAGACTATCACAGCCTCCCCCAACTGGTGCAAGGCCGTTGCCGATGCGGAAATAATACTGCTGGCCTTGAGGAAGGTTTCCACGCTCAATCCCGAGCTAAAGCGCGCCGCCCCGGCGGTGGGCAGGGTGTGATTGGGGCCGGCCAGGTAATCCCCCAGGGCTTCCGGCGTGTGATGCCCCAGGAAAATCGCCCCGGCATGGCGGATCTGGGGCAGCAAATCCCAGGGGTCGGCCACCGCCAATTGCAGATGTTCCGGCGCAAAAAGATTCGCCAACTCCGCCGCCTGCGCCAGGGATTCCACCACCACCACCAAGCCGTAATGGGCAATGGATTTTTCCGTGAGTAACCGGCGGGGATGCGGTTCCAACTGGGTCGCCACGGCCTGTACCACCGCCTGCGCCAAAGTCGCATCGGGGGTGAGTAAAATCGCCGCCGCCAAGGGGTCATGCTCCGCCTGCGCCAGTAAATCCGCCGCCACCTGGCCGGCCTGGGCGCTGGCATCGGCAATAATCAAAATCTCAGAAGGCCCCGCCAACGAGTCAATGCCCACCCGGCCATAGACCTGCTTTTTCGCTAGGGTGACGTACACATTCCCCGGCCCGGTGATCACATCCACCGGGGGAATGGTCTGAGTGCCGAACGCCAATGCCCCAATCGCCTGTGCCCCACCGACCCGATAGATTTCCTGCACGCCGCATTCCTGCGCCGCCACCAACACCGCCGGCGGCACCGCCCGTTCCCCCCCCGGCGGCGTCACCATCACAATCCGGGACACCCCCGCCACCTGCGCCGGGATACAATTCATCAGCACCGTGCTGGGATAGCTGGCCCGCCCCCCCGGCACGTACACCCCCGCCCGCTCCACCGGCGTGTAGCGCTTGCCCAACACCATGCCGTCCGGGGCAAACTGTACCCAGGTTTGCGGCACCCGCTGTTGGTGAAACTCGCGGATGCGTTGGTGCGCCAGCCGGATGGCCGCCAACAATTCCGGCGCAACCTGTTGGTAAGCCGCATCCAACTCGGAACCGGACACCAAAAAATCCGCCGGGGTCAGTTCCTGCCCGTCAAATTGGCGGGTGTAATCCACCAGCGCCTGATCCCCCCGTTGTTGCACCTGGGCGAGAATCTCCCGCACCTGTTCCGCCTGCACCTGGGTATCTTCTAACCGCTGGCTAATCCGCCCTAGCTCGGCTTTGGCCTCGGCTGCTTGGGTGACAACACGTAGCATCATCGGGTTGACCCCCGCTTGATCTCTTCTCCCTGTTGTAGCGTAATTGCACCGTCATGCAGGCCGCTTGATTAAGTCCTGTTAAGAATAGCCCCTTGCCCCGGCGCAACCCTTGACGAAATGAGTTGTTATATCTTACCTTAGTAAAGCGCTTGTGTCTTAGGCTCGGTGCCGAGTCATCGTTGGGGTTGTTGCTAGGGTAACTGCTGTGGCCAATATCAAATCTGCCATCAAACGGGTTCAAATTGCCGAGCGTAATCGCTTACGCAACAAAGCTTATAAATCCACGGTCAAAACCCTGATCAAAAAATGCCTGGTTGCCGTTCAGGCGGGGGATAGGGCTCAGGGGGAAACCGCCATGCGTGCCGCCTACAGCAAAATTGACAAAGCCGTGAAGCGGGGGGTACTGCACCCGAATAACGGTGCCCGGAAAAAGTCGCGTCTGGCCCGCAAGCTCAAACAGTTAGAACAGCAAGCTCAAATCCCTGCCCCCTCGGCCTAGTCCCTATGCCGCCCTTGGTTGATACCCATGTGCATATCAACTTTCCGGACTTCGCCGGGGAGTGGCCGGAGTTACGGCGGCGTTGGCAACGGGCGGGGGTAGTGGGTCTGGTGCATGCCTGTGTCAACCCGGCGGAGTTTGCCGATATTCAGGTGCTGGTGCGGAAGATGCCGGAGCTGGTTTGCGCCGTCGGTCTGCATCCTTTGGAAGCCCAGCACTGGGGACGGGAGATTTGGCAGGGGATCGAGCTGGGGATCACCCAAGGGGAGCGGCTGGTAGCCGTGGGGGAAACGGGTTTGGATTATTACAAGGCCACGAATCGCCGCGAACAGGAAACCGCCTTTTGGGAGCAACTCCTGCTGGCACAAACCCACGACCTGGCGGTGATCATCCATTGTCGGGAGGCAGCTCTACCCATGCGGGAATTGTTAGGGAAATTTTGGGCCAAACACGGAGCGGTGCGGGGGGTGATGCATTGTTGGGGCGGTACACCGGAGGAGATGCAATGGTTTTTAGACCTGGGATTTTATATCAGTTTCAGCGGCATTATTACCTTCAAAAATGCCCGTTCTGTACAGGCTTGTGTCCCTTTGGTGCCGGCGGCGCGCCTGTTGGTGGAAACGGATTGTCCTTTTCTGGCGCCCGTACCCCATCGCGGTCAGCGCAATGAACCCAGTTATGTCCGCGCCGTTGCCGAGCAGGTGGCGGCGTTGCGGGGGGAATCCTTAGCCCAGGTGGCGCAGCAGACCACCGAAAATGCCCAGGTTTTGTTTCGTTTGCCGGTTGCGGTTGCTTAATGTTGTTCAGGGGATGGTGCCATGAGTCAGTATGATACCTCGTTTCTTTTGCCGGATTTGATCGAGATTCAACGTTCCAGCTTCCGCTGGTTCCTCGAAGAAGGGTTGATCGAGGAATTAAAAAATTTCTCGCCCATCACCGACTACACCGGTAAAATCGAGCTGCATTTTTTGGGGGAACAGTACAAGCTCAAACGGCCTAAATACGATGTGGAAGAGGCCAAGCGGCGGGATGCCTCCTATGCGGTGCAGGTGTATGTACCGGCGCAGTTAATGAACAAAGAGACCGGGGAAATTATCACCCAGGAAGTGTTTATCGGCGACCTGCCCTTGATGACCGACCGGGGCACCTTTATTATCAACGGTGCCGAGCGGGTGATTGTGAATCAAATCGTCCGCAGTCCCGGTATTTACTACAAAGAAGACAAAGACAAAAATAACCGCCGGACTTACAGTGCCAGCTTGATCCCCAGCCGGGGCGCCTGGCTGAAATTTGAGACCGATAAAAACGATTTGGTCTGGGTGCGGATTGATAAAACCCGCAAACTCTCGCTGATGGTTTTATTGAAGGCGATGGGGTTGGCGGATAACGAAATTTTTGACAGTTTGCGTTACCCGGATTATCTGAGGAAAACCGCCGACAAAGAGGGTAATCCGACCGAGGAAGAGGCGTTGCTGGAACTGTATCGCAAACTGCGCCCCGGCGAACCGCCGACGGTGGGCGGGGGAGAGCAACTGTTGCATTCGCGGTTTTTTGACCCGAAACGCTACGACCTGGGCAAGGTGGGGCGGCACAAGCTGAATAAGAAGCTAGAACTGGCGGTGCCGGAGGAAATTCGGGTACTGACCCGGGATGACATCCTCAAGGCGGTGAATTATCTGATCAACCTGGAGCACGGCACCGGTGAGGTGGACGACATTGACCATCTGGGCAACCGGCGGGTGCGCTCGGTCGGGGAACTGCTGCAAAACCAGGTGCGGGTGGGCTTAAACCGCCTGGAACGGATTATCAAAGACCGGATGACCAGTGCCGAAGCCGAGCGGTTAACGCCGGTGAATTTGGTCAACCCCAAGCCCCTGGTGGCGGCCATCAAGGAGTTTTTCGGCTCCTCGCAGCTTTCCCAATTCATGGATCAGACCAATCCTTTGGCGGAACTGACCCACAAACGCCGGATCAGCGCCCTGGGGCCGGGGGGCTTGAGCCGGGAGCGGGCGGGGTTTGCGGTGCGGGATATTCACCCCTCCCACTACGGGCGGATTTGTCCGATTGAGACCCCGGAAGGGCCGAATGCCGGTTTGATCGGTTCCCTGGCTACCTACGCCCGGGTGAACCCTTACGGTTTTATCGAAACCCCCTTTTACCGGGTGGAACACGGTCGGATTCGCCGGGATTTGCCGCCGGTGTACATGACCGCCGACCAAGAGGACGAACGGCGGGTGGCGCCGGGGGATATTCGGGCGGACGAGCAGGGGAATATCCTCGAGCCGTTGGTGACGGTGCGTTACAACCGCGCCGTCACCCAGTGCGAACGCCATGAGGTGGAATTTGTGGCGGTGTCGCCGGTGCAGGTGGTGTCGGTGGCCACATCCATGATTCCTTTCCTGGAGCATGACGATGCTAACCGCGCCTTAATGGGTTCTAATATGCAGCGGCAGGCGGTGCCCCTGTTGCGGCCGGAGCGACCCTTGGTGGGCACCGGGTTGGAAGCCCAGGCTGCCCGTGACTCCGGCATGGTGGCCGTCAGCCGCACGGACGGGGAAGTGACCTACGTGGATGCGGAAAAAATCGTCGTCCGCAGCACCCAGGGAATGGAGATTACCTATCCGTTGCAGAAATATCAACGTTCCAACCAGGACACCTGCATTAACCAACGCCCCTTGGTTCATGCGGGAGATGAGGTGCAAAGAGGGCAGGTGTTGGCGGACGGTTCGGCCACCGAAGGGGGCGAGTTGGCCTTGGGGCGGAATGTGTTGGTGGCCTATATGCCTTGGGAAGGTTACAACTACGAGGATGCCATTCTCATTTCCGAGCGGCTGGTTTCCGAGGATGTCTATACCACCATCCACGTGGAAAAGTACGAAATTGAAGCCCGCCAGACCAAGCTCGGCCCCGAAGAAATCACCCGGGAATTGCCCAACGTCGGTGAAGATGCCCTGGGGCAGTTGGACGAAAACGGCATCATCCGGGTGGGGGCTTGGGTAGAAGCCGGCGATATTTTGGTGGGGAAAGTTACCCCCAAGGGGGAATCCGACCAGCCGCCGGAAGAGAAGCTGTTGCGGGCGATTTTTGGCGAAAAAGCCCGGGATGTGCGGGACAATTCCCTGCGGGTGCCCAACGGGGAAAAAGGCCGGGTGGTGGACGTGCGGGTCTTTAACAAAGACTACAAAGACGAGCTGCCCCCCGGCGTGAATATGGTGGTGCGGGTCTATGTCGCCCAGAAACGCAAAATCCAGGTGGGGGACAAAATGGCCGGTCGGCACGGCAACAAGGGGATCATTTCCCGGATTTTGCCCCGCCAGGATATGCCCTACCTGCCCGACGGCACGCCCATTGACATTGTCTTGAATCCCTTGGGGGTGCCCTCGCGGATGAACGTGGGGCAGGTGTTTGAATGCCTGCTGGGGTTGGCGGGTCTGCACCTGGGGAAACGCTTTAAGTTAATTCCCTTTGATGAGATGTACGGCCCGGAAGCCTCCAAAAAACTGGTTCACGGTAAGCTCCAGGAGGCCGTCCGCAAAACCGGCAAATCCTGGTTGTTTAACCCCGACCACCCCGGCAAGGTGACCCTGATGGATGGGCGCACCGGCGAACCCTTTGACAACCCGGTTACCGTCGGCTGTGCTTATATGCTGAAGCTGGTGCATTTGGTGGACGATAAAATCCACGCCCGCTCCACCGGCCCCTACTCGCTGGTGACCCAGCAGCCTTTGGGGGGGAAAGCCCAACAGGGGGGGCAGCGGTTTGGGGAAATGGAAGTCTGGGCCTTGGAAGCCTTTGGGGTGGCGCATATTTTGCAGGAATTGCTCACGGTCAAATCCGACGACACCCGCGGGCGCAACGAAGCCTTGAATGCCATCGTCAAAGGCCGTCCCATTCCCGAACCCGGCACCCCGGAATCCTTTAAGGTGTTGATGCGGGAGTTGCAATCCCTGTGTATTGACATCGCCGCCTACAAAACCAAGGAGGACGAAACCACCGGCGAAACCAGTGTGGTGGAGGTGGACTTGATGACCGACCCGGCCAACGCCCGGCGGGTGCCCCCCCGGCCCACGGCCTACGAATCCCTCGGTCGGGATGACGATGAGGAGTAGTCGCTTGTGTTGTGATTGCTGTACTGCAATGAGGTAAACTATGACCCGGACCGATTCTGGCAGTTTTGATTACGTCAAAATCCGCATCGCCTCACCGGAGCGCATCCGCCAGTGGGGGGAGCGCACCCTACCCAACGGCCAGGTGGTGGGGGAAGTCACCAAACCGGAAACCATCAACTACCGCACCCTCAAACCGGAGATGGACGGGCTGTTTTGCGAGCGCATCTTCGGCCCGGTCAAGGACTGGGAATGTCACTGCGGCAAGTACAAGCGGGTGCGTTACCGGGGCATCGTCTGCGAACGCTGTGGCGTGGAAGTCACCGAATCGCGGGTGCGCCGCCACCGCATGGGCTATATCAAACTGGCCGCGCCGGTGACCCATGTCTGGTATTTGAAGGGGATTCCCAGCTATATTGCCATTCTGCTGGACATGGCCTTGCGGGATGTGGAGCAGGTGGTGTATTTCAACGCCTATGTGGTCTTAGATCCCGGCAACGCGGAAAACCTCAGCTACAAGCAACTGCTCAGCGAAGACCAACGCATGGAGATCGAGGATGAGCTGTACCGGGAAGACAGCACCTTGAGCGGTGTGGAAATCGGCTTTGGCGCCGAAGCCATCAAGCGACTTTTGCAAGACCTGGACCGGGAACAGGACGGGCGCCGGGGCTTAGAAATCGAAGCGGAAAACCTGCGCCAGGAAATCACCACCGCCAAGGGGCAACGCAAACCCAAACTGATCAAACGGCTGCGGGTGATCGACAGTTTCATTGCCACCGGTGCCAAACCGGAATGGATGGTCTTGGACGTGATTCCCGTCATTCCACCGGAATTGCGGCCGATGGTGCAGTTGGACGGGGGACGCTTTGCCACCTCGGATTTGAACGACCTGTACCGGCGGGTGATCAACCGCAACAACCGCCTGGCGCGGTTGCAGGAGATCATGGCGCCGGAAATCATCGTCCGCAACGAGAAACGGATGCTCCAGGAAGCGGTGGATGCCCTGATTGACAACGGCCGCCGGGGACGCACCGTGTCCGGCCCCAACAGCCGTCCCTTGAAATCTCTGTCCGACATTATCGAAGGCAAACAGGGGCGCTTCCGGCAAAACCTCCTGGGCAAACGGGTGGATTACTCCGGGCGTTCGGTGATTGTGGTCGGCCCCAAGCTGAAACTCTACCAATGCGGTCTGCCCCGGGAGATGGCGATTGAACTGTTCCAACCCTTTGTGATTCATCGTTTGATTCATCTGGGGATTGTCAATAACATCAAGGCGGCCAAGAAAAAAATCCAACGGGAAGACCCGGACGTGTGGGACATTCTCCAGGAGGTGATCCAAGGGCATCCGATTCTGCTCAACCGCGCCCCCACCCTGCACCGCTTGGGCATCCAAGCCTTTGAACCGATTTTGGTGGAAGGGCGGGCGATCCAACTGCATCCCCTGGTGTGTCCGGCATTTAATGCCGACTTTGACGGCGACCAGATGGCCGTGCACGTGCCTTTATCCCTAGAAGCTCAGGCGGAAGCCCGGATTCTCATGCTGGCCGCCGGGAACCTGCTGTCGCCGGCTACGGGTCAACCGATCATCGCCCCTAGCCAGGACATGGTGTTGGGCGCCTACTATCTCACGGCCGAAAACCCCAACCCCGGCAAAGGCGCCGGGCGGCACTTTGCCAGTATGAACGATGTGATTCTCGCCTATGAACAAAAACAGGTGGATTTGCACGCCTGGATTTGGCTGCGCTACGACGGCGAGGTGGAGGTGGAGCCGCCGGATCGCAAAAAAGGCATCGGCGAAGAAACCCTGCTGCGTACCGACACCCACACCCGCCCGGATGGCATCACCGAAACCCTGGAAGTGTACGGCCAAAAACGCCGGGGCGAGCGCATCCAAGAAACCCGCAAGATTCGCAGTACCAGCAACGGCTACCGGGTGCAGTACATTTGCACGACCCCTGGCCGGGTGATCTTCAACAAAACCATCCAAGATGCTCTGGTGAGCTAAGCTCATCTGCTCGTTATTCCTTTACTGCCGGAGGTATTCCCATGCATCAAGCCGCCCCCCGTCCCCTGTTTCGCAACAAAGTCATTGGTAAGGGTCAACTGAAGGAACTAATCGGCTGGGCGTTTAGCCGCTACGGTACGGCGCGCACCGCCCAGATGGCCGACTGTATCAAAAGTATGGGGTTCCGCTACGCCACCCAGGCGGGGGTGTCCATCAGTATTGACGACCTGCGGGTGCCCCCCACCAAGGCGGAGTTGCTCCAACAGGCGGAGGCAGCCATTCAAGCCACCAAGGAGCGCTACGACCGGGGGGAAATTACCAAGGTGGAGCAGTTCCAGAAGGTGATCGACACCTGGAATGCCACCAGCGAAACCCTCAAAGAGGACATGATGCGCAATTTTGAGCAGACCGACCCCCTCAACCCGGTGTACATGATGGCGACTTCCGGGGCGCGGGGGAATGTGTCCCAGGTGCGGCAGTTGGTGGGGATGCGGGGTTTGATGGCCGACCCCAACGGGGAAATCATCGAGCAGCCCATCAAGGCCAATTTCCGGGAAGGGTTGACGGTGACGGATTATATTATTTCTTCCTACGGGGCGCGCAAAGGCTTGGTGGATACGGCCTTGCGGACGGCGGATTCCGGTTATCTGACCCGCCGCTTGGTGGATGTGGCGCAGGATATGATCATCCGGGAAGCGGACTGCGGCACGACCAAGGGCATTATCCTGCGGACGCTCGAGGTGGGGGAAAAGCAAATTCCCCTGCGGGAGCGGCTGGTCGGGCGGGTGGCGGCTCGGGATGTGGTACACCCGGAAACCGGGGAGGTTTTGGTCGCCCGCAACCAAAGCATCGGTCCGGATTTGGCCAAGGCCATTGTCAAAGCCGGGGTGACGGAGGTGATGGTGCGTTCGCCCCTCACCTGCGAAGCCAGCCATTCCATCTGCCAAAACTGCTACGGCTGGAGCCTTGCCCACGGCCAGTTGGTGGATATGGGGGAAGCGGTGGGGATTATTGCCGCCCAGTCCATCGGCGAACCCGGCACCCAGTTGACCATGCGGACTTTCCACACGGGCGGGGTGTTTACCGGGGATGTGGCGGAATTGACCCGTGCCCCCTTCGCCGGGGTGGTGGAACTGGGCCATGAGGCGCCCACCCGTCCCTATCGCACCCGCCACGGGGAGGATGCCCTGATCGCGGAAGCGGATCTGCTGCTGCGGCTGGTGGGCGAAACCGAAACCCGGGAATTTCCCCTGACCAAAGGCAGTATTGTCCTGGTGCCACCGGGCAGTGCGGTGGCGGCGGGGCAGGTGTTGGCGGAAAAACCGAGTACCGGCCGCACCCGCCGCACCACCGAAAAGGCCACCCGGGATGTGTCCACCGATATTCCGGGGGAGGTGTACTGCGTCGATTTGCAGGTGGAAGAAAAACTCGACCGCAGCGCCGGCAGTGACGGCCAGGCGGCCACCATCCGCAGTACCCAGCGCGCTGGTTTGATCTGGGTATTGGCGGGCGAAGTGTATAACCTGCCGCCGGGGGCGGAACCGGTGGTGCAGACCGGTCAGGCCATCGAAGCGGAAACCGTCTTGTCTCAAACGGATTTAATCAGCGAACACGGGGGACTGGTGCGTCTCGGTCAGGGGGACAACCACCGGGGCAGCCGGGAGATTAAGATTATCACCTCGTCGGTGCTGCTAGACCAGGCCAGGGTGATCAAGGAAACCCTGCACGGGAGCGAACATTACCTGCTGGAAACCCGCGCCGGTCAACGGTTTGCCCTCAAGGTCAGCCCCGGCAGTAAAGTCACCCACGGGACGGTGGTGGCGGAATTGCAAGACAGCCAGTACCGCACCCAGACCGGCGGCATCGTTCGCTACAGCGCCGGTTTGGAAACCATCCGCAAGGGGCGGGGGAGTAAACAGGGCTACGAGGTCACCCACGGCGGCACCCTGTTGTGGATTCCCGAAGAAACCCATGAAGTGAATAAAGATAGTTCCCTGTTGCAGGTGGTAGCCGGCGAATCCGTGGAAGCGGGTACGGAAATCGTCAAGGACATTTTCTGCCAAAACGCCGGGGTGGTGGAAGTGGTGGAAAAAAATGAGATTCTCCGGGAGGTGGTGATCAAACCGGGGCAAGTGTTTTTGGTGGATGACCCCAACCTGGCCATGGAGCGGCACGAAACCCTGGCGCATCCCGGCGAAACCATCCTGCCCGGTTTACAGGCGGAGGCGCTGAGTTTCTTGGAATACGTGGATACCCCGGCGGGGGCAGCCTTACTATTGCGCCCGGTGGTGGAATACGCCATTGCCACGGAACCGGCGGTGCCGAGCCAGGAAGCCATGCACGAGTCGGGGGCGGGGATTCGCCTGCGGGCGGTGCAACGGTTGAGCTTCAAAGACGGGGAGCGGGTGAAGGCCAAAGACGGGGTGGAATTGCTCCGCACCCAATTGGTGTTGGAAATCGGCGAAGATGCGCCCCAACTGGCCGCCGATATTGAATTTGTCCCGGACAGTCAAGATGAAACCATCAGCCGTTTGCAGTTGGTGATCTTAGAATCCCTGGTGGTGCGCGCCGATGAGGAAGCCGACCAGATCCAAGGCCGCACCCAGACCCAGATTTTGGTGCAGGACGGCCAGACGATTCCGCCCGGTGCGCCGGTGGCGCGGACAGTGATGCTGAGCCGCACGGCGGGGTTTGTCGGCCGGATTATTCAGGAAGGCGGCACTTCCCGCAAATTGGTGGTGGTCACGGCCGAGGATCAATTCTCGATTCCTTTGGCCGGTGCTCCAGCCCAGGTCAAGGTAGGGCAGATGTTGCGGGCGGGGGATGAAGTCGCCCCCGGGGTGCCGACGCCCGAATCCGGGCAAGTGGTCGCGGTCGGCTCCGACCAAGTTACCCTGCGTTTAGCCCGTCCCTACTTGGCTTCGGCGGGGGCCACCCTGCACGTGGGGCATGGGGATTTGGTGCAGCGGAACGAACGCCTGGTGACGTTGGTGTTTGAGCGGGTGAAAAACAGTGACATCATCCAGGGGTTGCCCCGGATTGAGGAACTGCTCGAAGCCCGTAACCCCAAGGATGCCTGCCATCTTGCCCGTCGTTCCGGGCAAGTCCAGGTGACCCGCCGCCCCGATGATACCTATCAGATCAAAATCATTGCCAGCGACGGGCAGGTCGTGAACGACCTGACGACCAACCCGGGACAAAACCCGGTGGTCAGCGATGGGGAAATGGTGCAGGCCGGGGAACCCCTCACGGATGGCCCGGTTAATCCTCACGAACTGCTGGACTTGTTCTTCGATCTGTACCGGGAAACCGAGTCCCCTTATGAAGCCTGCCGCCACAGTTTGGAGAAGGTGCAAACCTACTTGGTCAACGAGGTGCAGGGGGTGTACCGCAACCAGGGGATCGAAATTTCCGATAAACACATCGAGGTGGTGGTACGGCAAATGACCGCCAAGGTCTTGGTGGAAGACGGCGGCGACACCATGCGGCTGCCGGGGGAAATGATGACCCTGCGGGAAATCGAGAGTTTGAATAATACCGTCCCTGGCGCGCCCGCCCAGTACCGTCCCAAGCTGATGGGGATCACCAAAGCTGCCTTGAATACCGACAGTTTTATCTCGGCGGCCAGCTTCCAGGAAACCACCAAGGTGCTGACCGAGGCGGCCATCGAGGGGCGGGTGGATTACCTGCGGGGGTTGAAGGAAAACGTGATCATCGGGCGGTTGATCCCGGCGGGCACGGGCTTTTTTGCCGAAAGCTCCAGCAGCTACCGGCATCGCACGGTGGATATTCCCGACGGCGAAGAAGAGGCGATGGTGCTGAGCGAGGACATGGTGGACGATTCCACCGACCCCCGCCAAGTCCTGCTGGAAGCGGAAGACGAATAAACCCAGCCCCATGGCACAGGTGTTTGTCACGGGTGCAAGCGGGTTTGTGGGGGCCAACCTCGTCCGGTTGTTGCTGGCGCAGGGGCATCAGGTGCGGGTGCTGGTGCGTCCCCCGCGTGCCCGCCCCCCGCTCCAGGGTTTACCGGTAGAAGTGGTCAGCGGCGATTTGCTCAGCCCGGCCTTGCCTGCATATCTGGCGGGTTGTGATGTCCTGTTCCATGTGGCCGCCCATTATTCCCTGTGGCAGAGGGACAAAGACCGCCTGTATCGGGCGAACGTCCTGGGCACCCGTCATATCCTCCAGGCGGCGCGGGCGGCGGGCGTCCCCCGCACCGTCTATACCAGTTCGGTGGCGGCGATTGGGGTGGGGAAAGCGGGTGAAGCGGTGGATGAAACCCACCAAAGCCCGGTGCAATCCCTGGTCGGTCATTACAAACAGTCCAAATACTGGGCGGAACAGGAGGCGCACCAGGCCGCCCGGCAGGGACAGGATGTGGTGATCGTCAACCCCACCACCCCCATCGGGGCGTGGGACAGCAAACCCACCCCCACCGGGGAAATCATCCTGCGGTTTTTGCGGGGACAAATGCCTGCTTATGTGAATACCGGCTTGAATTTTATCCCGGTGCAGGATGTTGCCTGGGGGCATCTTTTGGCTTGGCAGAAAGGGCAATCCGGGCAGCGTTACATTTTGGGGCATACCAATTTAACGTTGCGGGAATTTTTAGAGAAATTGGCGGCGGTCACCGGTTTGGCCGCGCCCCGGTGGCAGATACCGGTGCAGCTTCCCCTGGCGGTGGCCTGGCTGGATGAAGTGCTGTTGGGGAGGCTGGGGAAAAAACCCGGTCTGGCTCTGGATGGGGTGCGGATGGCGCAACAAACCATGTATTACGATGCCCGACGCGCCATTCGGGAACTGGGGTTACCGCAGACGGATTTAGAGGGGGCGATCCAGGCGGCGGTCGAGTGGTTTCGGCAACAGGGGATGGCTCCATGTCCAAACTGCTGATCGCCGCCAGCGGCACCGGGGGGCATGTGTTTCCGGCGTTGGCGGTGGCGCAGGCGCTCCCGGATTGGCAGATTACCTGGCTGGGGGTGCCGGAGCGGTTGGAAAATCAGTTGGTGCCGCCGCATTACCCCTTGCAGCAGGTGCGGTTGTCGGGGTTGCCGGGGGGGCTGAACGGGGGCACGGTGCGGGTGCTGGGGGAATTGCTGGTGGCCACCTGGCGGGTGCGGCGGTGGTTACAGGCGGGACATTTTGACCAAGTGTTCACCACCGGCGGTTATATTGCTGCTCCCGCCATTTTGGCCGCCCGTTCCCTGGGGTTGCCGGTCGTCCTGCACGAAGCCAACGCTTTACCGGGGAAAGTCACCCGCTGGTTGGGGCGGCAGTGTGCGGTGGTGGCTTTGGGCTTTGCCGAAGCGCAGCGCCATCTGCCGGGGGTCAAAACCGTGGTGGTGGGAACCCCGGTGCGTCCGGATTTTCGCGAGATGCAACCCACGGCAACCCTGCCCGCGGAGGGGTTTGTCGTGCTGATTACCGGCGGCAGTCAAGGGGCGGTGAGTTTGAACCGCCGGGTGCGCGCCTGTGTGCCGACCTGGCTGGAACGGGGCTGGTGGGTGGTGCATCAGACCGGCGACCAGGACCCGGAGCGGGGCAGCTTCACCCATTCCCGTTACATCGAACGGGCCTTTTTCCCGGATATGGCCGCTTGGTTGGCACGGGCGCAGCTGGTGATTGCCCGCGCCGGTGCCGGTACCTTGACGGAGTTAGCGTTATTACAAAAACCGGCCATTTTGATTCCCTATCCCTGGGCGGCGGAGAATCATCAGCAGTACAATGCAGACATCTTTGCCCAGCGAGGGGCGGCGCTGGTCATGTCCCAGGCGGATTTAACGGCGGCAAAACTGGATGCCGGTGTCACGGCGTTGGCCGGTCATCCCGAACGGTTAGCCCGGATGGCGCAGGCGATGGGTACTTTGGCGGTGCCGGACAGTGCCCAACGGGTGGCGCAGGTGTTGCAGCAATTGCAGGCAGGTTAGGGATGGCACGGTGGCAGCAACCCTGGCTGGGTCTGCTTCTGGTGGGGAGCCTCACCGGTTGTGGTGGGAACAGTTTTTCGGCCCCCGTCACCGCCACCCGGATGGTGCCCGTTGTCGAGGGGTTGAACCACCCCTGGGGCATGGCCTGGTTGCCCAACGGCGACCTGCTGATTACCGAGCGGGTCGGGCGGCTACGGCGCGTGCAGGGGGGGGTGTTACGACCGGAGCCGGTGGCGGGCGTACCGGCGGTACTGGCTCTGGGGCAGGGAGGCTTGTTGGATATTAGCCTGCATCCCCGGTTTACGGCGGTGCCTTGGGTGTATCTCACCTATGCCCAGGGGACAGCCGAGGCCAATCGTACGGTGGTGGCTCGGGCAACCTGGGACGGTCAGGGGTTAACGGAGGTGCGGGAGCTGCTCCGGGTGGAGCCAACCAAGTCGGGCACCCAACATTTTGGCGCCCGGTTGGCCTGGTTACCGGATGAAACCTTACTGGTCAGCATCGGCGACGGCGGCAATCCCCCGATCCAACTGGACGGAGAACTGATCCGCCTGCAAGCCCAAAACCCCCGCAGTCACCTGGGTAAAGTGTTACGGATCAACCCTGATGGTACGATTCCCAAGGATAATCCCCTGGGAACCCATGCCTTACCGGCGGTGTGGAGCCTTGGGCATCGCCATATCCAGGGTTTGGCGGTGGACACCCAGACCGGTCAAGCCTGGGCTACCGAGCATGGCGCCCGGGGCGGCGATGAGGTGAACCGGTTACAGGCGGGCGGCAATTACGGCTGGCCGTTGGCGACCCACAGCCAGGAGTACACCGGCGGCGCCATTTCCCCCCATCGTTCCTTGGCGGGCATGGTTGACCCGGTGTGGGTCTGGCCGCACACCGTAGCACCTTCGGGCTTGGCGGTGTATCGGGGGAGCCGATTTCCCCAGTGGCAGGGGCAGTTGTTGAGCGGGGGGTTGATTTCCCAAGCCGTGCATCGCCTCCAGGTGCATGCCCAAGGGGAGGTGCGGGAAGTGGGCAAAATCCAGATTGGTCAGCGGGTGCGGGATGTGCGGATGGGGGCGGATGGATTCATTTATGTGCTGACCGATGCCCCCAACGGTCAACTGCTCCGGATCGAACCCGCCCCCTAATGGCGTACCCTAGAAAACTATGGGATTAATTGTCCAAAAATACGGCGGCACCTCGGTCGCGACGGTGGAACGCATCCAGGCCGTGGCGCAGCGGATCCTGGCGACCGTCGAGCAGGGGCAGAGCGTGGTGGTGGTGGTCTCGGCCATGGGGCAGACGACCGATACACTGCTGGAATTGGCCAGGGCGGTTAGCCCCAACCCCCCGGCGCGGGAATTGGATATGCTGCTCTCGACCGGGGAGCAGGTGAGTATTGCTCTGGTTGCCCTGGCGTTGACTGCCCTGGGACAACCGGCCATCTCCCTAACCGGCACCCAGATCGGCATCATCACCGAGGCGGAGTACGGGCGGGCGCGGATTTTGCACATTCCCACCGACCGGATTCACCAAGAGCTGGAACAGGGCAAAGTGGTGGTCGTGGCCGGATTTCAAGGGATTAGCAGCAGCCGCACCCTGGAGATCACCACCCTGGGGCGGGGCGGGTCGGATACTTCGGCAGTGGCCTTGGCGGCGGCCTTGGGGGCGGATCGCTGTGAAATTTACACGGATGTCCCGGGCATTTTGACGACCGATCCGCGGGTGGTGCCCGCAGCCCAAGTGTTGCCCCAAGTCACCTGTGAGGAGATGTTGGAACTGGCGAGTTTAGGGGCAAAGGTACTGCATCCCCGCGCGGTGGAAATTGCCCGCAATTTCGGGGTGCCGGTGGTGGTGCGTTCCAGTTGGACGGATGAACCGGGCACGCGGTTGTTGACCCCGGAGCGGCGAACCATTCCTCAGCGGGATTTGGAAGTGTCTCGCTGGGTGGACGGGGTGGAATTGGACGACCGCCAGGCCAAGGTGGCCCTGTGTAATGTGCCCGACCAGCCGGGCATGGCCGCGCAGTTGTTTGGTGCCTTGGCCGCGGCAGAGATTAACGTGGATTTAATCATCCAGTCCATCCAAGCGGGCGAGACGAATGACATTGCCTTTACGGTGCAGCAGTCAGACCTGGCTAAAACCGAGCGGCTGGTGCGGGATTTAATGCCCCATTGGGGGGAGGCGGTAACCTGCACGGTGTCGGCGGCGATGGCCAAGGTGAGTATTGTCGGGGCGGGCATGGTGGGGCGACCGGGGGTGGCGGCGGCCATGTTCGGTGCCCTGGGGGAAGTCGGGATCAACATTGACCTGATTTCCACCTCCGAGATCAAGGTGAGTTGCCTGGTGGCTTTGGCGCAGGCCACCCAGGCGGTACAGGTGTTGAGCAGTCGTTTCAAAGTGCCGGTGCTGCCCCCGCCGACTGCGACCGGAGGCCTGATGCCGGTGCGGGGAGCGGCTTTAGACAGCCAACAAGCCCGGCTGGCGATTCAGCAGGTGCCGGACCGACCGGGTTCGGCGGCCTGTCTGTTCTTGGCGTTGGCGCAGGCGCGGGTGAGCGTAGATATGATTATTCAGTCCGAGCGGGTCACCTGGGTGCAGGGGCAACCCACCCGCGACATTGCCTTTACCGTCCACCAGGACGATGTGGAGTTGGCACGCACCGCCTTGGAGACGGCTCTGGCGAAATTAGCCTGTGACACCCTCACCATTGACCGGGAAATTGCCAAAGTCAGCGTAGTGGGCAGCGGCATGGTGCGCCAGCCGGGGGTGGCGGCGCGGATGTTTGCCAGTTTGGGGCAAGCAGGGATCAACATTCAGATGATTGCCACCTCGGAAATTAAAATCAGTTGTCTGGTGCCCCGCAACCTGGGCAAACAGGCTCTCCAAGTCATTCACCAGGGTTTTGGCTTGGATCAACCCCTGGGTGAGGAACCCGACCATTAAAAATTAAACTTGACTTGGCCGCCGTCCCCCGCCTGCACCGGGGTAAGACTGCGGTACAATGCAAGCTAACGTCGGTTCAATGGGGCATACCGGAAACTGTGCTGCAGGAATGGCTGGGTAATGGGGGAACTGTGCTGGGATTGGGGGTCGCCCTGGCGCTGGTTACTCCTTGGCTGCGGGGTTTAGGGGCTTGGGGAGTGACCGTCGGGGGGGCAGCTCTGTTGGGCACGGCTGTTTGGTGGGAAATGGGGATGACCGTACCGGCGGCGCTGGCAGGGGCAGGATTTTTTGCCTTGGGGGGATGGTGGCTCTGGCCGCAGTTACAAGGCTCCTCCGGCCAACCCTCCCGGGAATTTAACCAGACCCTGACGGCATTGCTCACCGGTGAACGGGCGTGGGATGCCCCTACCTTAACCCGGTTGTTTCGCATCGCGCCCCCGGCGGAATTGCCCCGGTTGCGCGCCACCCTGCGCTACATGCAACAGCAACAGCCAGAACTGCGCTCTTTGCTCACCCCCTTTCTGGAGGAACCATGAGCCGTACCAAAGCGTATGTGGTGTGGCAGGGGCGCAGACCCGGTGTTTATCACACCTGGGCAGATTGTTGGGAACAGGTGCAAGGGTTTAGCGGCGCGCGCTACAAAAGCTATCCCGACCTGGCCAGCGCCGAGCAAGCCTTCCAGGGAAATGAAGGGGATGGCTTGGCTCCCACCCCTCTCGTCTTGCCCCCCGACTATGTGCGCCAAAGTTACAGCGTGGATGGCGCCTGTGCCGGCAATCCCGGCGTGATGGAATACCGGGGGGTGGCAACCGCTACGGGCGGCGAAATTTTCCATCGGGGGCCCTACCCCTGGGGGACGAACAACATTGCCGAGTTTCTGGCGATTGTCACCGCCTTGCAATGGTGCAACGAACGGGGCTGTGATTGGCCGATCTATTCCGACTCGCAAATTGCCTTGGGCTGGGTGCAAAAAGGCCGTTGCCGCAGCCAGTTACCCCTGGCGAACACCCCCTTGGGAGCCGAGATTCAGGCGGCTGAGCGGTGGCTGGCGACCCACACCTACCCCAACCCCCTCTGGAAATGGGACACCCGCCGGTGGGGGCAAATCCCGGCGGATTTTGGGCGGAAATAACCGATGCAGCCAACGGTAGGGGTTTTGGGGGGCGGTCAGTTGGCCTGGATGTTGGCACAGGCGGCTCGGGATTTAGACATCCCCCTGTGGGTGCAAACCCCCAACCCCGCCGACCCCGCCGTTGCCCTCAGCACCGGCCACACCCTTGCCCCTTGCGATGACCCCGCCGGTCTGGAGCAACTGCTGCAAAACTGCGATGTGCTCACCTTTGAAAATGAATGGATTAACTTAGGATTATTAAAAGAATTATTAAAAAAATCCGGCTACTCCCGGGTTGTAGTGCGTCCCGGTTGGCAAAGTCTTGCCCCGCTTTTAGATAAATACGACCAACGGTGTTACGCCCAAACTCTCGGCTTACCCGTCCCCGAATTTTGGTTATTAACCCCCGCCGACCCTCCCCCCACCCTGCCCTTAGTGGTCAAAGCTCGCCGGCACGGTTATGACGGTGGGGGCACTCGCATCATCCACACCCCGGCAGAATTAACGGCGCTTTGGCAGGCCTGGAACGTCGCCAGCGTTTTGGCGGAAGCCTATGTACCGTTTAGCCAAGAATTAGCCGTGCTGGCCGCCCGCCATCCCAACGGCACGGTGGCCACCTATCCGGTCAGCCAGACCCACCAGGTGAACCAAATTTGCCGCTGGGTCTATACCCCTGCCCCCGTCCCCGCTGCCGTCGCCCAAACCCTGCAACAGCATACCCACATCCTGCTCGGCGCCTTAGCCTACGAGGGACTCCTGGCCACCGAATGGTTTTATTTGCCTGATGGCAGCGTTTTACTCAACGAAATTGCCCCCCGTACCCACAACTCCGGCCATTACACCCTCGATGCCTGCGTCACGTCTCAATTTCACCAACATTTGCGCGCCATCACCGCCGCCCCCCTGGGGAACACCGATTTAACCACCACCGGCGCTTTAATGGTCAACCTCTTGGGGTATGAAACCGCCACCCATGATTACCTCCCCCAACGTCAGCAACTCGGCCAATGGGGGCAAGTCTATTGGTATGGCAAAAAACCATCGCGCCCGGGGCGTAAACTCGGTCATATTACGATACTGAATGTCCCAGCCGATGACATTACCGCTTGGGTTGAGCAAGTGGAATCCCTGTGGTCGAGTGGTGGAAATCGGCCAGATTTGGTAGAGTTAAAAACGAGGTAATTCTACGGCGTTGGTGACTGCCAATAATGTTTTGTGATCTACAAGCCGCGCCTGAGGGAACCGAGCACTCCAGTGGCAGTAAACCGGGCTTAGTACCTGGAAACTTTATATTGGGGATAAAGGTGCCCACTTGATTTTTTGCGGTCCAAAACTGAGGTAAAACGGCACCGTGGAATCCTCACTT
>CALHCP010000099.1 GCA_937936705.1 uncultured cyanobacterium
AAAATCCTTGCCCGTGCCCAGTCGGCGCGCGGGGATTTGGGGCTTTAGGGAACTTTCCCGAGGCTGAAAACGTCTAAGTATAACCCATGGCTCAGGGTTGGCTCAGTATGTATTTCTGAGATACTGAATCCTGAGAGGGAGCAAACCTCGTCTGGGAGTCAATCCAAAACGCGCCGGGATGCGTATCAGTTTACATAAGGATACATTTGGTTTACCATGTTAATAGAGACATCCATCGCCGAGACCCCGCTTTCTGAGTGACATTACCGATTCTGGAGACTTGCTTCTGGAGTACGCTGGTTATCCCTATTGCCGAGCTGTCTCAATCTGCTTTTGAGCGTGAAACCGTCTCAAGGCGGGGAGATTTTCCTTCAGTGAGTTGTCCGAATGGTTCTTTACTGTCCTGTACCTAATTGTCGCCCCACCCCATGGTTGAACCTATGACTGACTACAATGAATCCATGATTGATTTTGACAGTTCTCTGGCCGGCTCCGGTGAAGGGGATGCTGGCGGTCGCCGGGGCGCTGTCACCCCGGATATGGTGCGCACCTATTTGCAGGAGATCGGTCGGGTGCCCCTCTTGACCCATGAGCAGGAGATTATTTTTGGGAAACAGGTGCAGCAGATGATGCAGTTGGTGGAGTTGCGGGAGAAAATCCTCGCCGAGACCGGCCAACAGCCCGATGAAGCCACTTGGGCGGAACGGGCGGGCATCAGTGTGGCTGCCTTGCGGGACATTCTCCGCCGGGGGCAACGCGCCAAGCAGCGCATGATCGAAGCCAATCTGCGCTTGGTCGTCTCCATCGCCAAAAAGTACCAAAAACGCAACCTGGAACTGCTGGATTTGATCCAGGAAGGGACGCTGGGTTTGGAGCGGGGGGTGGAAAAGTTTGACCCCACCCGCGGCTATAAGTTCTCCACCTACGCCTATTGGTGGATCCGCCAGGCGATCACGCGGGCGATTGCCCAGCAGGCGCGCACCATTCGTTTGCCCATCCACATCACGGAAAAGCTCAACAAGATCAAAAAAACCCAACGGGAGCTGTCCCAACAACTGGGGCGTTCCGCCACCCCGTCGGAAATCGCCGCCGCGCTGGAGCTGGAACCGGCGCAAATCCGGGAATACCTGATCATGGCGCGGCAGCCCATTTCCATGGATTTACGCATCGGCGATAACCAGGATACGGAATTGGGCGAACTGTTGGAGGATCGGGGGATTTCGCCGGAGGACTTCACCACCCGCGAGGCGTTGCGGGGTGACCTGGAGCGGTTGATGGCGGAACTGACTCCCCAACAACGGGAGGTGATCAGCCTGCGGTTCGGGTTGCAAGATGGCAAGGAATTGTCCCTCTCCAAGGTGGGCAAACGCCTGAACCTGTCCCGCGAACGGGTGCGCCAACTGGAGCAACAAGCCCTGGAGCATCTGCGCCGCCGCCGGGTCAACATCCGGGAATACCTCGCCAGTTAAGTGGATACGGCCAGGGTGATCCTCAAACCGGGGCGGGAAAAATCCCTGCTCCGGCAGCACCCCTGGGTCTTTTCCGGCGCTATTGCCCAGGTGGTGGGTCAGCCCGCACCGGGGGCAACCGTCAGGATTGAGACTCAGGCCGGGCGACCCTTGGCCTGGGGAGCTTGGTCGCCGCAGTCGCAAATTGCCGTGCGGGTCTGGAGTTTTACGCCGGATACGGAGATTGACCGGGACTGGTGGCGCCGCCAAATCCACCGGGCGGGGCAGCGGCGGCAACCCTTAGCCCGGCGGTCGGATGTCCATGCCTATCGGCTCATTTACGGGGAAGCGGACGGCTTGCCGGGGCTGATTGTGGATCGGTATGGGGAGGTTTTGGTGCTGCAACTGCTCAGTTGGGGGGCAGAGTTTTGGCGGGAAACGATCAGCGAAGTCCTTTTGGAATGCTATCCGGGGGTGACGATTTACGAACGCTCGGATACCGATAGCCGCACCAAAGAAGGGTTGCCGTGGCGCAGTGGCTTAATCGCCGGCCCGGCACCGCCGCCCTTGCTTTGCATGCAGGAATATCAGGCGCAATTTTGGGTGGATATTCGCCAGGGGCACAAAACCGGTTTTTATCTGGATCAAAGGGAAAATCGCCAAGCGATTCAACGCTACTGCAATTACGGCACCGCCTTAAATTGCTTTGCCTATACGGGGGGATTTACCGTCAGTTTGCACCGAGCCGGTTGTACCCACATCACCCAAATTGATAGTTCCGAGAGTGCCCTCGCCTTAGCCCTGAAAAATATCGCATTAAACGGCATTGATGCGGGAGCGATCACCACCATTACCGGGGATGTCTTTCAGTGGTTGCGCCGCTATCGGGATCAGGGCATGATGTTCGATCATATTATCCTAGACCCGCCCAAATTTGCCGACTCGCAAGCGCAAATCCCCAAAGCCAGCCGGGGCTACAAAGATATTAATTTATGGGCGATGAAACTGCTCAAGCCGGGGGGATTTCTGGTCACGTTTTCCTGCTCCGGTTTGGTGAGCGCCGATTTGTTTCAAAAGATTTTGGCGGGCGCTGCCTTAGATAGCGGTCGTACGGTGCATTTGGTGGAACCGCTGGGGCAACCCCTGGATCATGGGGTTAATCTGCACGTGCCGGAGGGAGCCTACCTGAAGGGGTGGGTGTGCCAGGTGACGTGACCCGGTTGAGGTACTGATAGGTTTTGCGGGATAATTCCTGGACTAATTGCACCGCCTGCGGGTCATTGTATGCACTTTGCACAAAAATTGTCATCAGATAACGTTGGCCGGTGGCGGTATCAACTAAACCAGCATCGCCGATGATAAAACCGATATCTCCGGTTTTGTGACCGATGACGGCTCCCGCGCCTAGACCCGCCGGCAGTAAACTGCGGTTCTGGGTACTGCGGAGAATGTGTAAAATCCAATCCCGACTGCGGCGGGACAGCCATTCCCCCCGTTCGATCAGCGCCAGGGTGTGGACGAGGTCGGCGGCACTGGTGGTATTGGTGCCCTTGAGGTCGGGCAGGAGATTGCGGACGGCGGTGTGCTGCAGCCCCCATTCCTGGAAGCGTTGGTTGACCGCCTCTTTGCCGCCCAACCGTTGCAGGATCATGTTGGTCGCCGTATTGTCGCTGATCACAATCATGCGGGTCGCCGTGTCCAGCAGGGTGAAGGTGGTGCCTACCGGCTGAAACTGCATATCCCCGGAGCCTTCGGCCTTGAGGGCGGCGGTCATGGTCAACCGCTCATCCAGACGCACCTTGCCCTGGTCTAAATCCTGAAAGAGTGCCAGTAAAATCGGTAATTTAATGGTACTGGCAGCCGGTAATGCTTTGGTACCGCCCATGTCCAGATGTTCACCGCTGTCCAAATCGGCAATGTAGAGGCTGGCGGTGACTTTGGGATAACGCTGCAGCAAGGGCAGCAATTGGGCTTGCAGGGACGGCATCCCTCCCCGGCGAGGAATTAGATCTTCCAGGCGGGTCGGGCAGGGGGGGTGTGGTATTAGAGCGGTTTGCTCCGGGGTTGGCGGCCAGAAGAAGCTCTGCCAGGTCGGCGGGCGGTCGTGGGCGTGGATGGGAAGCTGCCCCAGATGGTCATGCCCTTGACTGAGCCAAATCTGTAACCCGGTGCCCGCCAGAACCCCCAACCCGACTCCCAAAATCCCCAGGCGCAGACCGCCCAAAAATAAAGAACGCCACCAGGGCGGGGTGCGGCTGCGCTCATGCAACCGCGTCACCTGGGGGCGGGGGGAGGCAGTGGGTTGGGATTCGGATTTAGGCATTGCACCGACATTGTGATTGTGATTATTGTAGAAGCATCCGCAAGCATCTGCTCCGATACGGGGCAATTCCTGAGCAGCAAGGGGCAGCGGTTAGCCCTGGGTCGTCGGTGGCATCACCCACCGTTGCACGCTCTGGGTCAAGGCAAACAACCCCAACGAAACCAGCAACAACACCAGGGCAATCGCCGTCGCCGCCGGATAATCAAACTCCTCCAGCTTTTGGTACACATAGACCGTTGCCACCAGGGTTTTGTAGGGAATGTTGCCCGAAATCATGATGATTACCCCAAATTCGCCGATGCCCCGTGCCAACGCCAGGGTAAAACCGGTGACCAACGCCGGGATCAGAGGGGGGAAAATCACCCGCCAAAAGCACAGCCAATCCCCCGCCCCCAGCGTGTAAGCCGCCTCTTCCACTTCCGGTTCCAGTTCCAGGAGTACCGGCTGCACCGTCCGCACCACAAACGGCAGCGTCACAAATAACTGCGCCAACACCACCGCCTCCACCGAAGCCGTAAAATTCCAGGGCAACAGCCTGCCCAGAGTCGTCCCCTCCTCCCAGAACTGCCCCAGCACGCCCCCGTCACCGTACAGGGTCGCCAGGGTAATCGCCGCCACCACCGAAGGCATGGCAAACGGCAAATCTACCAAGCTATCCAGCACCCTGCGCCCCGGAAATTGATACCGCACCAGCACCCACGCCAGGACAAAACCCAACCCCGTATTCAGCAAAGCCGCCGTCACCGCCGTGCCCAGGGTCAATTGGTAAGCGGCTAAAGCCACCGGTGCCGTCACCAACGACCACCACTCCGACCGGGGGTATTGCCAGCCCGTCCAGGCCAACGCCCCCAGCGGCAGGAGCAGCAGCCAGCCCAGATAGGTGAACATCAGCCCCGGCAACCAAGGGGAACGCGGCTTCATCAACGCACCTGTGCCGCCGTCCGTTGCGCCTGGTCAAACAACGCCCCGTCTGCAAACAACAGCGCATTGACCTTACCCCAGCCGCCAAAATCACTAATTTTATAAATGCGACTGACATTTTGGAAGCGATTGGCAAACCGTTGCCGCACCTTGGGATCAAACGGCCGATAGCCCGCCTCCGCATAAATTTCCTGCCCCTTCGGACTGAACAAAAACTGGGTAAAGGCTTCCGCCACCGCGCGGGTGCCCCGTTTATCCACCGTGCGGTCAATCACCGTCACCGGAAAATCCACCTGCAAGTTGGGGGAGGGCGCAATGTAGGGAAAATCCCGCGGAATCGAATCGTTCAAAAACAGCACTTCGTTTTCAAAATTAATCGTCACATCCCCAATCCGGTTTTTCACAAATTTATCCGTACCGTCCCGCCCCGAACTCGCCAGGGTTTTCGTATTCGCCACCAGCCGGTTGAGATACTCTTGGGCTTTGGCTTCACCGAAACTTTTTTGCATGGCGCCAAATCCCGCCATAATTCCCCACCGGGCATTCCCCGCCGTTTTCGGATTAATCAATAAAACCTCCACATCCGGCCGCGTCAAATCACTCCAAGTCCGAATATTTTTGGGATTACCGGGACGGGTAATCAACACCATCACCGTCGTAGCCGGCACCGCCTGATTGGGTAAACGTTTCTGCCAATCCGCCCGCACAAACCCTTTTTCCACCAGGGGGTCAATATTACTCTGAATGTTCTGCGCCAAAATATCCGCTTCCAACCCCCCCAAAATCGCCCGGGTTTGCGCCCCCGAGGCTCCGTAGGACTCCTTAAACGTCACCCGTTGCCCCGTGCGGGCTTGCCACTGCTTCTGAAACTCCGGGATCAAGCGGGCAAATACCGGCTTGGCCACCGCATAACTCACCAAGGTCAATTCCGTCCCCCGTTGCGCCTGGGCAAACCCATTCGGCAACATCCCGACCCCCAGCCCCGCCAGCAGCGCCGCCATACCGACCCCATATTTTGGCCAACCCATACTAAACCTCTAAATCCGATAGGAATAGCGGTGATTGTAGCATAGGTAAGGTGGTGGTGAATCATGGGGTATGATTTGGATCGTCATTGTCATCAATCTGGGTATCAGTTGGGGGTGTTGGCAGTTAGTCGGCATCTTGGTGGGTCTGCGGCGGATAATGGTGGGTGTGACCCGTGCCATTGATGGAGCCGAGCGAGCCACCCATAACCTGTTGGCGGGGGCACCGGAGGCGATTATCTTAGGCCAAACCGGCACCCGCAGTTTACGGCGACAGATACCCGGACTGGCTCAGTATTTAGCCAAAGTTCAGCAGGTTTTGACCGTTGCCCTGTGGCTCCAACGTCAGCTGCAACAGTTTCAATCCAAAACCAAGGGTAATCGCCGTCCATAAGCAATTCCTTGGGGAGTGACCTCAAACTGGCAGGGGAACACCTCGACCCCTACAGAAACCGCTTGGCGCAATAACCGTCCATACTCCGGGTCGGCGGCATCCCCCGGCGCAAAGTGAGTACAATCTCCCCGGCCAATAAAGTAGATAATGATTGCTCGGGCTGCCGGTACTAATCGCATCAATTCCCGTAAATGTTTTTGCCCACGCGTGGTTACAGTATCTGGGAAAAGAGCTAAAGTTTCTTGTACCCAGGTTGTATTTTTCACTTCGATATAAATGTTTTTTTTGCCCCCCGTTAAACAGAAATCAATCCGACTTCCTTCGCTGCCATAATGCACTTCTGGGTTGATTTGCCGATAGTCCTGGACTTCGGGCAAACCATAGTGAGTCAGCAGTTGTTTAACAACCGGGTTAGGGCGGGCAGTATTGATATTGACCCAGGTGGGTTGGGTATTTTCCACCTGGATCAATTCCCATGTGTAGGGTAGTTTGCGTTTGGGGTCAGGGTGATAGGAAACCTGCACTGGACGACCCGGAATCGCCACCCCCGTCATCGGCCCTGTATTGGCGCAATGGGCGGTAATGATTTCGCCCGTGTCTAAGCGAATATCAGCCAAAAAGCGTTTGTACCGTTTCTGTAATTGCCCTGGTTGCAACGGTGGATAGTGGTAAAGCAACATGAGGTAATTTAATTAAGGGAACCTCTATTAATTAAAAAGCAGCGGTCGCCGGAGGGTAGCCCCCGGACTTGGTTCTCCATAAACTCAGTATGCCACCAAGCGGATGTGCGTTTACTTTTGGATGTCCTCACCCGTAATTATCCCAATGGTCATCAAGGACTAAATTAAATGTAAAATTAAACGTAAATTAAGAGCACTTCTATCTATGGGAACCAAGCGGAAATTCTCTAGCCAGAACGCCCAAACTACGGAGAACCAAAGCGGGGGCTGCGCCCCTGCGACTGCCTATTCCCAATTAATAGAGGTTCCCTTAAACATATACAAACAACCGGAGTAACCGCATGGCTCGTTGGACAGATGAGATGCTCGACCGCTTGGCCGACCAGACCCAGGCGAATACAGAAGCAATCACCC
>CALHCP010000100.1 GCA_937936705.1 uncultured cyanobacterium
TAAACGGGTTCGGCCACCAAATACTGGAAATTTTCCTCCGCACTCAACACCGTCCCCCAAGGCGTAGTGCCCCCGGCGCAGTTGCCAAAAGTACCGATAATTTTTGTCCCTAAATTGTCTAAATAACCCTGCCCCTGGGTCTTGCGGAAGATGAGCGTTGCCGGCCCGGTTGCCCCGAGATAATGACCATCTTGCCAGCCAGAAACCCCGCTAATGCGACGGTCGGCAGCACTGGGCGCTTTCACCCAGCGATGACCCTCTTGCCGCAGAGTCATGACCCCGATTCCCAAATCCTCTAGGGCGGCCACCGCCACTTTTTGAATCTTCGCTTTTAAGGGATGGTCGTTGGGTAAGTTATAGACATCTACCGGCCCTTTTTCCAGGGCTTGTTGCAGTTCCGTAAAAGGCAAATTTTCGCCGATGACCGATTCGTAGGTTTGCATCCAGGTGCGGGCACTAATGTATTCAAAATTGACGGTTAAATACCCCTGATTGGCTCCAGCGGGTATGAATGACAGGTAATCATTGTTATAACCAAAGCGGCTATTGCCCAAGCGGTCGCCCCACTCGGCAATGACTTCATAGGTGTAACCTTCGGGCAAAACCAGGTCATCTTGGATTTCCACCTTATGATAGACTTTCTTCTGCTGTTCTGCCGTCAAACCATCGGTCGGCAAAGGCATGGCTCCCCTCAGGGGACGGAATTTTAAGTGGCTGGACTGGGCGGCTGGAGTGCTTCTCGTTCCTAACGCGACTGCTCCCAAACTGCTCGCTAAAAACCATAATGCTGACCGCCGGGTAATACTCATAACTACCGCTCACTTACCAGTTAAAACACCGATTTGGCTCTTATTTTAAGAGGGTAATTGTTGACTGAGGTTAGGGAGAGATTAAGAACTGATTATCAAAAGAGAATCTCTATTTATGGGAGCCAGCCGAAAATCATCTCGCTGGCATACCGAGTTTATGGAAAACCCAAGCGGGGGCTGCGCCCCTGCGACCGCCATTCTAAACTCAGATAGGATTGCTATCCAACCCCAACCCTGCTCATTCGGATGGGGACAAGTTCTCACTTTTGTCGCTACAGTAGAAGTAGGTATTCCGTGGCTGTCTATGTTTGGCGCTGCCCCGACCGCAACCCAGTCTTTGACCCAGTTGAATGTGGGGGCAAAGCTACCCTCCCATCCCTATCGTTCTTTGGCGCTGGGGTTGGTTGCTACCCAGAGTTTTCCGGCGCTGGTGGGTACTGCCGACATGATGCTTAAATCCGCCGGAGTGCATCTGGTCGGCTACGAAAAAACCGGCGGTGGTTACTGCACTGCGGTCGTGCGGGGAGATATTGCCTCGGTGCGTTTGGCGGTGCAGGCCGGTGTGGATACCGCCCAAACCTTTGGTCAATACGTTTCTAGTTTGGTGTTGCCCCGCCCTTTGGAGAATTTGGAGCAGGTTTTACCCATTAGCCCCAGTATGGCGGTGTTGGCTCGCCTGGGGACGCCCGACCCGGATGGGGGGCAAGCGGTGGGCTTATTGGAGACGCGGGGATTTCCGGCGTTGGTGGGGGCTGCGGATGCTATGCTCAAGGCTGCCGATGTGCATCTGGTGGGCTATGACCAGATCGGGGCGGGTCTGTGTACGGTGATTTTACGGGGGCGGGTGGCGGATGTCACAATTGCTATTGACGCCGGGATGGATGCGGCCAGCCGGATTGGGGAATTGCACGCCATCATGGTCGTCCCCCGCCCCTTAGAGGACTTGGTTCATACCCTGCCCCAGGCGGCTGACAGGCTCCAGGAATTGCAACCCCTCAACCTGCCCTTGGCCATGACCCAACGGGTGGGCGAGCTGGTGGAAGTGACCGTCAGGGAGGGTTGAGATTTCCCGGCAACGGTGTACAATTGAGGCATTCACGGGTAAGAGTGGTATGGCAACCGTGTTAGTGGTAGAAGACCAGCGGGCGCAGCGGGAGATGATTGTTTCCCTGCTGGAACAGGATGGTTTACAGGTGTTGTCTGCTGCGGACGGGGATGAGGCATTGGCGATGGTGCAAGGGGGGCAGATTCCCGATTTGGTGGTCATGGATGTGGTCATGCCCCGCATGAATGGCTATCAATTGGTGCGGCAGTTGCGGGATTATCCTCAGACTCGAGAGATTCCGGTGCTGATGTGTTCTTCCAAGGGAGAAACTTTTGATAAGCATTGGGGGTTGAAGCAGGGGGCGGATGCCTACATTGTGAAACCCTTTGAACCCCAGGATTTGTTGGGAACGGTGCGCCAGTTGCTACGAACCCCGCGAGGATAGGTCAATGGTTGATACCACCGCCAATTTTTTCGATACGGATGGGGGTCGCCCTGCGGAAGAGTTGGGCGGCGTGCAAGGGGAGCTGTATCTGCGGTTTGCTTTGACTTCGGGGGAAGAGTTTGCTTTACCGGCGATGGGGGTGCAGGAGGTGGCCGGGCTGAGTCCGGATCGGATCAGTGCCGTGCCGAATGTGCCGCCGGTAGTTATGGGAGCTTATAACTGGCGGGGGCAGGTGATTTGGGTGGGGGATCTGGGTCAGTTTTTGGGTATGCCCCCTTTGAACACGAATCGGCCGGAGCTGTCGGTGATTGTGGTGGCGGATCAGGGGGTCACCTGCGGGTTGGCGATTGACCGGGTGGTCGGGACGGAATTTCTGGATCCGCGCCAGCTCCGGCCACCCTTGAGTAGTGATTTAACCCAGGGGGAAAAACTCCTGATCCAGGGGGAGTGGGTTCTTGGGGAAGGCCAATCGGTGTTGCGTCTGCTCGAACCCAAAGCTCTGGTGGATTCGCATTTATGGTTGGCCGCAGCCTGAAGGGGGTGTCCCCATTCCCATCAAAAAAAAATTAAAATCGGGAAAATGATTGAGGAAATAGGAGTTCACAGGTTATAACTAGGATGGATAGCCAAGGGTGAACCTTCACTGCGCTCGGTCTCATCACACTTAACTCACCGCAGATTATCGCTATATGGACAGCTAACAAGGAGTCAGGGCAATGGCAACCAGCAATTATCTCAGTGATTACGAGCGTGCCACCAGTGCCTATGTTACAGGTGATTATGCTGAGGCGGCTAGGATTGCCGATAGCCTGTTGAGGCAGTACGATGAGATGCCCAACCTGCATTTGCTGAGAGGGCATATTTATCTCTGCACCCAGGATTATGCCCAGGCGCGGGAGCATTACCAGCGGGTACTAGTATTGACCGATGACCCGGAATTGGTGGAGTACGCCCAAAACGGCATCAATGATGTGAATCAATACTTGGCTCAGGAGCCGGTACAGGACGATTTTACTGCCCCGATTAACCTGAATGGAGACCGCGGGGACAATCCCTTTGCGGTTGCGGATTTATATGAAAGCGAGCGGGAGGAAGCGGCGCCCCCGGAAACTCTTGTCTTTCGGGAGCCTGCGCCTACGGTGACGGCCAACCCCTTTGCGGATGTAGGGGAGGCGATGTCCGAACCGGTTTACAACCCTTTTGCCGTTGCTGAGGAATCGGTGCATGAGGAGCCGCCGCTCGAACCCTTCCCCAGCTCGGTCGGAGCCGAGGACGATTTGATGGCCGGTGGAGACCATACCCTGATTATGGATGCTCCTTTTGCCGGTCGTTCCCAGAGTTTTGACGAGGATGAGCTTGATCCCTTAGGGACGAGCCATACCCCCTCCAGTGAGGAACCGGATCAGGGAGACACCCTGCTGATGGATCCGGCGAATCGCCCCACCTGGACGGAACCAGCAGCGGAGCCAAATTTGTTTAGTTTTGCCCAGACGGAAGCGGGCTTTGCCGATGACGACCCCTTGACGGGGGGAACGCCCCGCGATCACTTGGATAATACGGATGCTTTGGGGGTTATTCCTGCGGTGGAACCCCCGGTGACCCGTCCCAGTTTGAAAAAAGCACCGGCACCAACTGCCAATGTCGTGGTACCGATGACCCCGGTGCGGAAACCGGCGGGCGGTCTGGCCAAGTCGTTGGTACACGGGTTGGTGGTGGCCGGGTTGGCGGGGGGAGCCGCTTTTTTGGTACCGAAGCCTGCGGGAGCTGTGCTGGCCGCGGTGCTGGGCGGGGGAGCCGCCATTGCCCTGGGCGGAGGGGGCGGCGGGGTCAAATCCCAGCGGGTGCGCCAATTTACCGAGGAATTGCGGCTGAGTTGTGAAGCCTTAGGGCGGGGCGAGTTTCAATCCTCTTTGAGTGTAGTGGGTCAGGACGAATTGACCGAGGCGGCGCTGGCCTATAACCAAATGTTGACCCAGATTCGGGAGCGGTTCCAGGAGTTACAGGACAAAGCCGAAGAGGTGGAACGGTCGCGGGAGGATTTGCAGCGGCAGGTGATCCGCTTGCTCGACGACGTGGAAGGGGCGGCACGGGGGGATTTGACCGTGCAAGCGGAAGTCTCGGCGGATATTTTGGGTGCCGTTGCCGACTCGTTTAACTTGATCATTCAGAACATTCGCCAAATTGTGCAACAGGTGAAAACCTCGGCTTTGCAGGTGGGGCGGGGAGCGACCGACAGTGAGTATTTCGCCCGGGAATTGTCCTCGAATGCCTTGCGGCAGGCGCAGGAGTTGGCGGGCACCTTGAACTCGGTGCAGATGATGACCGATTCCATTCAGCGGGTGGCCGAGAGCGCCCGGGAAGCTGCGGAAGTGGCGCGCAAAGCCTCAGAAACTGCTCTACGGGGTGGGGAAGCAGTGGATCAAACTGTGGTGGGGATTCAGAGCATTCGGGAGTCGGTGGCGGAGACCACCCGCAAGGTGAAACGGTTGGCGGAATCCTCCCAGGAGATTAATAAGATTGTGAACTCGATTGGTCAGATTGCCCAGCGGACGAACCTGTTGGCGTTGAATGCCAGTATTGAGGCGGCCAAAGCCGGGGAAGCGGGGCGGGGGTTTGCCATTGTGGCGGACGAGGTGCGGCAGTTGGCGGATCGCACCAGTCGCGCTTCCAAGGAAATTGAGCAAATCGTGTTGCAGATTCAGAGTGAAACCGGTCTGGTGATGACCGCCATGGAGGAAGGCACCCAGGAGGTGATCCGGGGAACCCGGGTGGCGGAACAGGCCAAACGCGCCTTGGAGGAGATTATTCAGGTGTCGCAGCAGATTGATACTTTGGTGCAATCAATTACGGCGGACACGGTGCGCCAAACGGAAGTTTCCCGCAATGTGACCCAGGTGATGCAGTCGGTGGAATTGACCGCGCAGGAAACGTCTCAAGAATCCCAGCGGGTTTCTGTTTCACTGCAAAATCTGGTGGAAGTATCCCGGGGCTTGCAGGCCTCGGTGGAACGATTCCGTTTAGGTACAACTGAACCTCTCTAGCCCGAAGGAGTCAAACTATGGATGCCGAACAGCAACAACGGATTCTGGGGTACTTTCTCCAGGAAACCCAAGAACATCTGGCAACGCTCCGGCAGGCATTGGCAGACATGGCTCAGCCTTTGGGGGATCCGGATCAGGTAAGTGATTGGTTCCGGGCTGCCCATTCGATCAAGGGGGGGGCAGCCATGTTGGGCTTAGAAGGGCTGCAACAGTTAGCTTTGCGGCTGGAGGATTGCTTCAAAATCCTGCGGGATCAGGGGGTTGAGCGGCAGGTGAGCCTGAGTCCCGATATGGTGGCTCTGTTTGCACAAGGGATAGCGGCTTTAGAAGGGTTAGTCAACCATTTAGAACAGGAAGGCACGCTTCCCTTTGAAATGGGGCAACAGGTGGTGATTGACCATGAACCGGTGTTTATTCAACTGGAAGCCCTGTTGCAAATTTTAGTACAAGGCGAGGCGGTTATGTCCGGTTGGGATGCCGCTGTAACCGATACGACCGATATGGTGGAACCCTCCGTATTTCTGGGAGAAGCGGCTGAAGTGGCAACGTCGTCTGAAGCGGAAAGTGAAGAGATTGATCTGGTAGGGTTGTTTGCGAGTTTGGATGCCCAGGGGACTGCGGTGCCGGCTGCAGAAGGGGCAGAATCTTTAGCGTCTGTTCCCACGAATACCCCGCAAGAGTTAGCTTCCCTGGCGGAGTTGTTCTCCCTGGCGCCTGAGGAGGGGAGTAACGAGTTGGTGGATGAGGGGGGTGTTGCCGGTGCGGAACAGACCGTAGAGGATTTGGGTGCCTTAGCGGATTTGTTCAGTTTAGAGGGGGAGCGGGCGTTGAGCGAATCGGAAGGCTTTGATGACTTGGCGGGTTTTGGAGCAGATGCGGAAGCAATGGCTTTGACAGCCTTGTCTGAGTTGCAGCCCTTATCCGGTAGCGAGTCTGAGGAATTTCCATTGGCATCGGAGTTGAGCGGCGAATTCAGCGGCTCATTTGGGGATTCTGAATTAAGTTTTACAGAAAATTTAAGTGAAGAATTGTCAGAAGTTCCGGCGTTGGATTTCG
>CALHCP010000101.1 GCA_937936705.1 uncultured cyanobacterium
AATACCATTTCTGGCTCTCTTTTTCTACCTTTTTCCTGACATTCAAAACTTCTGCTTTGATCCAGTTTTTGGGAACCTCTATCAATTACGGAACAGCGGTCGCCGGGGCGCAGCCCCCGATTTGGGTTTTCCATAAACTCGGTATTTCGGTATGCTAGCGAGATGATTTTCTGCTGGTTCCCATCAATAGAGGTGCCCTGACTTCTAACCGGCAATCGGCTACCCTAAAGGGAGACCATTTTCTGTACGGTCATGGCAAACCTAGCATTTAACGGAGTGACCTTTACCGATGTTCAGGCGGTCATTTGGGACAAGGACGGCACCTTGGCGGATACGTTGGAGTACTGGCGGGTGGTGGGACACCAACGGGTGCGGCGGTTGGATGCCCAGGTGCCGGGGGTGGGCGCACGCCTACGGGCGGCGTTTGGGCTGAGCGAAACCACCCTAGAACCGGGCGGATTACTGGCGGTGGGCAGCCGCTACGAGAATGAAATCGCCGCCGCCGCTTATCTGGCGGAACGGGGCTGGGACTGGCGCAGTGCCTTGCAACTGGTGCAGACCATCTTTCGCCAAGTCGATCAGGAATGTCCGGGGGTGCAAACCATCCCCATCCGGGCGGGGGGCAGGGAAGTCCTGCGGCGCATGGCGCAAGCCGGGTTGAAACAGGCCATCCTCTCCGCTGACGTATCGGTGAATGTGCAGGCGTTTGTGCAGTCCAATGACCTCAAGGATTTACTGGATCACCACACCGGCATTGACATCGGCCCCACCAAACCCCACCCCGAACCCCTGCTCAAAACCTGTGCCGTATTGGGTGTCAAACCCGCGCAGGTGGTGATGGTGGGGGACTCACCCGTGGATTTGGAAATGGCTCGTCGGGCGGGGTGTAGGGGTGCGGTCGGGGTGAGTTGGGGATTTCACCCCGCCAAAGGTTTAGAACGCTTAGCCGATGCGTGCATCACCGATTGGGAACAAATCCAACTGCTAGGGTGAAGGAATGCTGCCGATGCGATGGGGCGGCCAAAAGCGGATGGCCGCCCGGCCAATGATATTCTGGCGCGGGACAAAGCCCCAGAAATGGCTATCAAAACTGTGGTTACGGTTGTCCCCCAGCACCAGATAGTGCTCCGCAGGCACCACCACCGGCCCGTACTCATAATCCGGCGGGGCGGCCAAATAGGATTCCGTTAAGGGCTGGCCGTTGATCAAAACCTTGCCCTTTTTCACCTCCACCTGCTCACCGGGTAAGCCGACAATCCGTTTGATAAACGCATCCCGAAATCCCTGTTCTTTCAGGGCAGGGGTAGGCTGAAAAACCACAATTTCCCCCCGCTCTGGAGGCCGAAATTCATAGGTGACTTTGTCAATGATCAAACGGTCATTCACCTGGAGGGTGGGCAACATTGATTCCGAGGGAATATAACGCGCTTCCGCCACAAACGTACGAATCCCGAAGGCGAGCAGCAAACTCACTCCAATCGTTTTGCCCCACTCCACCAGGCTATTTTCTGAGTTAGCTGGGGCGGATTGCTTCTGCGTTCGTTTGTCCAGTTTGGTCATAGCTCTACAAATCCCATCACGGCTGCCATTAACTTAGCGTATTGATTGCCCCCCGGCTACTTAAGCTAAGGGACGATACACCCGGTAGTTGATATGAGGGAAAATATTATCGATTTGTTCCACCTGGGTAAGCCAGTCCCGGTCAATCTTCCCCGCCTTAATCTCTTCATACAAACGGTTCAAACGCTGCAGATGGGAGCGAGTCCGCCGCACCGCATAGGGCACCATCGTCCCCGTGCGCATGATAAATGCCCAGTCCGACGACTGCGCCAACAGCAATTCCCGAGCCGCCTGGTTCAACGCCCGCCATTCCCACTGGTCCTGGGGTTCCCGCTGACTCAGTTCGATCATCCGTTCGGTGGCCTTGTGCAGGTGGGGATAAATCCAACTGTTCGTCTCGTTCAACCAATACTCATGGAACCCCTTATAGCCCCAGCTCGACTGCGCCGGCCGACACACCTGCTGCGTGGGATGGGCACGCAAATAATCGCTCAAATGGGTCATTTCATACACATCTTGGTCGTAGTGGGACTTGCGGAATAAATAATCCAAAAACCACGGCCCCTCGTACCACCAATGCCCATACAATTCCGCATCGTAGGGAGCCGTAACAATCGGCGGGCGCTGCATCAACTCCGCCAAATGCCCGATCTGCTGGGTGCGGTTGTACATAAAATTACCGGCGTGCTCCGCCGCTTTTTCCCGTGCCCAATAGGGGTCATAAAGGGCTTTATCACTTAGTCCCCCATTGCGCTGGGTAATGCGGTGGTACTTAATTCCCACATTTTTGCGCTGGCCGTTGGGCATGATGTAAGGCTTAATGTACTCGTAGTCCGCTTCCCAGCCGATGTCTTTGTAAAACTCCCGATACACCGGGTCGCCGGGATAGCCCACCTCCGATGACCAGACCTGCTGGGAGGTTTCGTGATCCCGGGCGAAGGCCGCCACCCCGGTTTCGGTAAACACCGGCGCATAGGTGCCATAACGGGGACGGGGACGGGCATAGAGCAAGCCATGCCCATCACAAATGAAATAGCGAATCCCCACATCCGCCAGCATCCGTTCCAAGCCTTCGTAATAGGCGCACTCCGGGATCCAAATCCCCCGGGGTGGCCGGCCAAAGTGCTCCTGGTAATGCTCAAACGCCACCTGCAACTGCGCCCACACCGCCTGCGGATACATCTGCATCAGCGGCAGATAACCGTGGGTTGCCCCACAGGTGATGATGTCCAGGTTGTTGGTGTCCTGAAATTGTTTGAACGCCGTCACCAAATCCCCGTCGTATTCTTCCCAGGTTTGGCGAATCAGGTTAAATTCGCGGGCGTAATGCTCAGCCAAATATCGAATATGGCCATTGTACTGATTATGTTCGACTTCTAGTTCCGCCAGCTCTTCCAATTTAGACAAGTGTTCATCATACCGTTCTTGCAAAAGGGGGTCACGCAACATCTGAACCAAGGGCGGGGTCATGCTCATGGTCATCTTGAAATCAATCCCATCCCGTTGCAGTCCCTCGAACACGCGAATCAGGGGGATATAAGTTTCTGTAATTGCCTCGTACAGCCACTCTTCCTCCAAAACGTAATCACTCTCCGGGTGGCGGACAAAGGGTAAATGAGCGTGCAGGACGAGTGCCAGATAACCAATAGCCATGCAGGAACCTAAGCAGTTGCAATTATTCTAAGATTTTCTCACACTCCGGGGCTTACTTGGAAACTCGCCGGTAGATGAGTATTTTTCCCCCCTTGTCGGAAAGATAATCCGGGTACTCTCGCCACAGCCGGAACTGGGGTGATTGAATTGCCGCCAGCAGGGTCGGCATCTGGGGATAGGCCGGCCAACGGCTCTGGTGATCCGCATCGGTTTCGACGATCACATAATCTGCCTGCGCCAAGAGTTTTTGATTGGTTGGCAAATCATTCAAAATAAAGGAATTGTACCGGGGAAGCTCATATTTTCGCCCCGCTCGCCGCTTAAGGATGTGATAACCGGCGATGTCAAGATAGCCCCGGCAAAGCAGAAAAATTTGGGCATCGGGTGGTATCTCATTAAGGACATCTGCAGCGATTTGTTCGGTAATCCGATAAGCAGAACGCCATCGTTCCCGGTCAGCCCCCACCGCCGGCCATTTGAATTGCCCCCAGGCAAAAATAAGTAAACCCAATCCCCCCAACCAAAAACCCAAACGATATTGGGGTGCGGCGGAATTTTGCCATTGACGGACGAAAAATACCAGCATTTGGATCGTGGTCAATAGAAATAATCCGGCCAGTGCGGCTCCGAAGTAATGCGACTTGGTTTTGGGAACACTCAAAACCAGCCACGTTAGAAACATCATTATTCCTAGGGATAATGGAGCATTTGTTAGCAATGATTGCCAAAGACTTCCTCGATGATTACGCCAAAATATTATTAAAGTGATGATGACAAAAAGTATCCAAACCCCTAGCCAATGATGGCCGATCAACCACCTACCTCCCATACCGTTCAGGTAAAACAGTGCATGACCTGCCAAGGATAAATCCACGTGCCATACCTCACTGCCTTGACCAAAAATCACATCAGTAAAGTATTGAATTGCCGAGCGACCATATATCAGATAGTAGGGAGCCATGACCGCCAAAGTTGCTCCCAAACAATAAGCATTAACCGATAACAAATTCTGACGGTTGCTTCTCTCTCTCCCAATATCAATCAAACTTGCCGTTAACAGAGTAGCAACTAACAGAAACAGGGTAATCGGACTCATGCTGGGTTTGCACACAAAAGCCGCCCCAAAAAATGCACCGGCAATCACTTGTTTCTGCCAGCTAGATTGCAACCAACTGGATTCCGTTACCAATACAATACCGATTGCTAATAATAACCCCAGGATAATATCGGGTCGGCCTTCTACTACGGTTACCCCAATCACCCGCCAGGTTAAAGCCAGAGCCACAATCAGTAATTTCCAACCTAAAGGGAAGCCCCGACATAGATACTCGGCAATAAATATAATCAGCCCGAAAATAACTAAACCTCGCGCCGCAGAGGGTGCCCAATCATGCACCCCAAAAATGGCAAATCCCAACAGAGCGAATAGGGTGCCGCCAAGGGCGTGCGGCGGTATGGTCACGAAACGTTTCAAAAGTTTGATCATGCCAT
>CALHCP010000102.1 GCA_937936705.1 uncultured cyanobacterium
CTTAATGCTATTTGACATTTCCGTGCCCCGCAATGTAGCGCCTGATGTGAATGAATTGCCCCACGTCCACACCTACAATGTGGATGACCTACGGGAGGTCGTCAATCGCAACCAGGAACGGCGGCGGCAGTTGGTGCTGGAAGCGGAAGCCATTTTGGAGGAAGAACTGGAGGCCTTTGATACCTGGTGGCATTCCTTGGAAACCGTGCCCACCCTCAATCAACTGCGGGATAAGGTGGAAGCCATCCGGGCACAGGAATTGGAAAAAGCCCTTTCCCGTTTAGGAGCAGATTTAACGGGTAAACACCGGGAGGTGGTAGAAGCCCTCACCAAGGGAATTGTCAATAAAATCCTGCACGACCCGATGGTACAGCTACGGGCACAACGGGATATTGCCGCCCGCAAACGTGCCCTGCAAACCCTGCATACTCTATTTAATCTGAACCCGGAAGAATCCCTTTCTCAGGGGTAATTCGGCAAGCAGCGGCGTATTTGGAGCATTGCCAACAGGACCGGCGCATATGATCTCAAGGGAGAGGGCGAAAAACCTTTTGATTTTTCCTGATAGGTGTGGCCATTTTTGGCAATACAGCGGTACCCATGCGTATTCGGACGGCCCATTGGGGTCGCCGGGTTCTGCTGCATTTGGGTTTGGACTCCTTCTGGGCGAGGGGCGGGGGTGAGGGTAAAACGGTTCTATAGCAATGCGACTGGATTGGAGAACCAAGTCGGGGGCTGCGCCCGGGCGACCGCCATTCTAAACTCCAGTAGGATTGTTATAGGCTGGGGCTAAATCCCGCAAAAAGTTGGCCAGGAGAGCCGGCCCCACGGTGGTCAAAATACTTTCCGGGTGAAATTGCACCCCCTGCAGGCTGGTGTACTGCTTGTGGCGAACCCCCATGATCGTGCCGTCTTCCGTCCAGGCGGTAATTTCCAGGACATCCGGGCAGGTCTCTTTGGCAATCACCAGACTGTGGTAACGGGTCGCGGTAAACGGCATGGGTAACCCCGCAAACACCCCCACGCCCCGGTGGTAAATCTCGGAGGTTTTGCCGTGCATAAGGGTAGGGGCACCGACAATCTGGCCGCCAAACACCTGCCCGATGCTTTGATGCCCCAAACACACCCCCAAGATGGGTACGGTCGCGCTCAAGTGGGCAATCAAGTCCAAAGAAATCCCGGCATCATCGGGACGACCGGGGCCGGGGGAAATGACAATGCCGTCCGGTCGGAGGTTTTGCACCTGCTCCAGGCTAATTTGGTCGTTGCGAAATACCTTGACTTCCGCCCCCAATTCGGCCAAATATTGCACCAGGTTGTAGGTAAAACTGTCGTAGTTATCAATCACCAAAATAATGGGGTCAGCCACAGGCAAGGTTAATGCAAATGTTACCCTTTCTATGGTAGAACAACCGCTGCCAAGCTGGATTCAATTCGCCTGAGGCCATCCTTGTAGCAATCTGACCTGATTGGAGAACCTAAAGTCGGGGGCGGCGCCCCGGCGACTGCCATTCTAAAATTTAATTAGGATTGCTATAGAGAATCAGAGATGAGGGCGGCGCCTCTGCGACCGCCTATGGCCAATTCACAGAGGTTTCCTTTAAATTAATTTTTAGATTAATTCACTATTTACGTTGTCTTGTAAAGATGCCTGGCTGGAATTGGCCGATCTTGACTTTGATGGTGCTGGTTTGGGGGTTGCCCGCCCAAGCCAGGGTGACGATGCGGGTTTTTTTGACCCAAACGGGTGGAGTTTTACAGCTAGGCAGTTCGACCCCGGCGCAGGTGATCGACCCGCAAGGACGCCTGGTGACCAGTATGCCCTCTATGAGTCGGGTGCAGGGGCAAAGCCAGGGGGGGCAGGTGATGCTGGCGGGGCACAAAGCTCCATTTTTTTGGCTCCAACCCGCGGCGGGGGGGTACGTGTACGTGGGGGACGGTTGGTACCGGGGGCGGGTACTTTTGCTGGCACGCAACGGCTTGAGTGTGATTAACTATGTGGATTTAGAAGAATACCTCTACAGCGTGGTGGGGGCGGAAATGTATTCCCACTGGCCGGCGGCGGCTCTGCAAGCCCAGGCGGTGGCAGCGCGTTCCTATGCGGTCACCAAGCGGATTCAGCCGGTGGACCGCTATTACGACTTGGGTACCACCGAACGGCATCAGGTCTATAAAGGCGTGCGTTCCGAACAGCCCAGTACCCGTGCCGCCGTCCATGCCACCCGGGGGCAGGTCTTGACCTACAAAGGGGGGGTTGTCCTCACCCAATACGCGGCGAGCGACCATATCGTGCGGGATGTCTTTGGTGGCCGGGGAATGAGCCAACAACGGGCGTATGAGCTGGCAAAACAGCAGTACAATTACCTGCAAATTTTAGGCTATTTTTATCCGGGCACGCGCCTGGGGCGGATTCATGGGTATTGAGGGCGGCCTTTTCGCTATGATCAAGGGTGATGTTGTGGAGAGCGACGGTTATGGCCGCAGAAATTTTCAGCCATGCAAGCATCATTTTTGCCATGGTCTTGGTGGGAGTTACCACCGGCTTTGTGTTGATTAAACTCACCGGCGAGTCCTCGGCGGGGCGGTTGTTCAAAATTACCGGCAAAGAAGAATAACCTCGCTGGGGGAAGAGCCCTGCGATTGCCCGTTGGTGATTTTAGGGCCCTGCTACAAAATCCCCAAATAGCATTCAGCAGGATATTCACCAGCTTTGGCTCGGCTTTTAGGCATAGCAGCGAGAAAATTTTTAGGGGTTTCAATCCATACCATGGGCATCTCTCAATCTAAAGTTCTAGCAATGGGATCTGATTGGCGAACCAGGATTCTGGAGCATCCAGAACGGCGGCGGTGACCCTGCGACCCCCGTTCTCAATTCAATTAAATTAGGATTACTGTAAAAGAAAGAAGTCAGAAAGATGCAAAAATCTTAAAAAATATGATGTAATTCACCCTTACTGAGATTCCTATGACCGACCTGCCTCAAGATGAAATCATGGCCTACTTCCGGGCAGAAGTGCCGAAATTACTGGCGGAGTTGGAAACCGGCTTATTGCGCTTGCATCAGCATCATTCGGTACCTGACTATTATCGGTTGCTACGGGCAGCCCATTCTCTTAAGGGCGGGGCGGCCAGTGTTTCCATGTACAGCATTCAAACCCTGGCGCAGTGTTTAGAAGATGTCTTTCAGACCCTGCTTGCCCATCCCGATACCGATGTTCATTTAATTGAAGATTGGCTTTTGCAGGGATTTGATTGTTTACGTTTACCCCTATCGCAATGGTTAAAAACCGGGGTTTGTGACCCGGATTTTGCCCTGAGTCGAGCGAAAGTAATTTACCAACAAATAACCGATATTTTAGGGCCGGTTCCCGATACCATGCGGTCGGTTACGGCCGCTGACTTAGAAGTGGATATCACCCAGACGATTTTTGAGAATGATATTGTCCCCAAGATTACCGCAATTCAAACCCTATTAAGCCAATCGGAGCCGAACCGGTTGTGCGGGGAACTGCGGGCGGAGTTTGATATTTTGATGGGGTTAGGGGAAATGTTGCATTTGCCCGCCTTAACCCGGATTAGTCAAGTGGTCATCCAAGGGTTGGTACAGCACCCGGATCAGGCGCGAGTGATTGGCGAATTAGCGGTTCGCGATTTGCAAAGTGTGCTCCAGGTCGGGCAGCAGGGGGGAGAACCCAGCCCCGCATTGCTCGCTTGGGCAGAACCGTCTCCCCATTGGGAAGATACACCCGCGGCAGAAGCGGCAGAAACAATAGTTGACGATAGCTTTGGGGGGGAAATCTGGACAGAATCTGCCGATGCCATCAACGCTGCACCCCCAACCGATGAAGCAGTGAAATCGGCTGATCAATTGCATGATCAATTGCATGATTCTTTAGATGATCCTTGCGGTGATCCTTTCTGGGAAGAAGTGAATGATCTGACTTTACCCCAATTAAGCCCGTTAGGATTGCCCAGTCTAGCCGAAACCCCCAATCCTGTCCCTCCACAAGAGCCTGGACGGGAATTGCCGGATATTGCCATGGCTGGGTCTGAGGAATGGGGCGATTTCGCCTGGGAACAACCGGAAGAAATGACCCCTACATCGTCTGCGGCAGGAGAATCCACCGAATCTTTATTATCCTCGGAGAGGGATTCATCGAGGGATTTATTGTGGGGAGAACCCGCTGAAACCTCCGAATTAGAGGCTGCTGCATCGTTTTGGGAAGCCATTAACCTAGAACCGAACCAGGAATCCGATTCGTTTTGGGATGAGGTGGATTATGCCACAACCCGCCAGCCTTCTGAGCTGGAGTTACACGATGCCAGTAATTTTTTCCGGGAAGAAGTTAACTCCATTAGCGACCCGGCATCACCCCCGACAGAATTGCCAAATTTGAGCAATTCTTTTTGGGAAGAAATCGGCGCAGTCACCCCTGCAGCATCACCCCCTCTGAGAGAGGAAATTCAATCCCAATCGGCTGCATCGGCATGGACGGGGTCACCCTTACCCGCCAGCATGGACATTAACTCAGAAGCGCTGGAATTTTTTGCCCAAGAAGCTCAAGATTTATTACATGAACTGGAATCGGGTTTATTGACCCTGCGCCAAAACCACAGCATTCCCCAGATTCACGCTCTGATGCGGGCGGCGCACTCGATCAAGGGGGGAGCGGCGACGGTGGGTTTGCCGGTTATTCAAGTGATTGCCCATCGTTTAGAAAATGCCTTGCAGGCGCTGTACCAATGGCCGGGGGAATTGGATATTCGCCTAGAAGAAGCCCTGTTGCAAGCCTTTGATACCTTGCGTCAACCCCTGCAATCTTGTCTATCGGGTGAGCATTTGGATGCGGATACGGTTCTGGGGAGAGCCGAACAGGCATTTCTCCAACTAGAGTCAATTTTGGGGACAGCGGAACCCGTCGGTGGCGATGCCTACGTGCCTTCTTCCCAGGATTTGGGCGTGGATATGACCGCTACGATTTTCAGCGGGGATATTCAGCAGGGATTAATCCGTTTGCAGGAATTACTGGCACAAACCAGTGGAGATTGGCTTAATGAAGTGACCGGCCAGTTGGAAGTTTTTGCCAATTTGGGCGAGTTATTAAACTTATCCGGTTGGCAAGCCATTTGTCAGACCGGATTGACGGCTTTGACGCAACATCCCGAGCAAGCCTCGGCCATTATGCCCGTATTACTACGGGATTTGCGCCAAGGCTACGACCGGGTTATGGCGGGAGAACGGGAGCAGGGCGGGGTCGTCAGCCCGGAATTGCAAGCCTTCCTCGCTGAGGATGCCACGGCGAATCTACCGCCCGCTCCAGTTGGCGAATCACCGGTACCACCATCAGCAGTATTAACCCAGGATAATATCAGTACATTATTTGACCGGTTGCCGCCGGCGGCCGATTTGGCCACGGCTGCGCCAGCTCCACCGGTAACGTCTGCCCCGGCGCCAGCTCCATCTCAACCGGTGGCGCGGGGAGCCAGTGTGCGGGTCGAGGTCAGTCGCCTGGAGCAGTTAAACAATTTAATTGGGGAGTTGGTCATTCAAGAAAATGGTTCGTTTTTATATCAGCAACAGTTACAAAAATTGGTGCAAACCTTTGGTCAGCGACTGAATAAATTTGAAGCCCTCAGTCGGATGCTGCAGGATGCTGCCGATCAGTTAACACTAACTGCCAATAAGGTGAATCGGGAAACCCAGGAATTTGACCCCCTGCAAATGGATTCTTATAATCAGCTTTACACCTGGGTACAAACGGTCATTGAGGAAATGGCGCAGGTGGGGGAAGTGATGCGGGATATGGGGTTAATTACCCAACAAGCTCAGGAAAACCTGCGCAAGAAACAACAGACCCTAAAACAAATTCGCGGGGATTTACTCTGGATTCGTATGGTGCCCCTCAACGAAGTTTTACAGCGTTTTCCCCGCATGATCCGAGATTTATGTGTGCAGTACGATAAACAAGTCGAGGTGCGCTTAATCGGCGCCAATACTTTAGTTGATAAAATGGTTTTAGAGAAGTTAAGCGATCCCCTGGTACATCTAGTTCGTAATGCCTTTGATCATGGAATTGAATCTCCACAAGTTCGCATCAAGAATGGGAAAAAACCCGAAGGTACGATAGAAATTCAAGCCTATTATCGGGGCAATCAAACCTATATTACGGTCAGGGATGATGGGCAGGGAATCAATTTAGAGCGGGTACGTCAAAAAGCGATTGAAAAGCAGATTTTTACCCCGGAAAAAGCGGCAAATGCCAGTAAATCAGAACTTTTGAATTGCTTATTTGCCCCCGGATTTTCCACCGCCGTAACGGTCAGTGATCTCTCCGGGCGCGGGGTCGGTTTAGATGTAGTACGTTTACAAATTCAAGAACTCAAAGGCACGATTCACATTCATACCGAGCCGGGTCAGGGGACGGCTTTTACCATTCGGTTGCCCTTGACCCTAACTATTACCAAATTGCTGGTGTTTAGCTTGGATCGGCGGTTGTTTGCCCTGGCGGTGGATAGTTTGGCGGCGATTATCAGTGCGAATGAAGAAAATTTAATCACCATGCAGGGGCGGCAGTTGGTGCGCTGGCAGGGGCGGTTGGTGCCCTTGATTCCGCCGTCGGTGTTGGAATATCGTTATCCGGTGCGGTGGGTGACTCAGGAGGAAGCGGGATTGGCTCTACCGGCGGGGCGGGAGCGACCGTTGTTACTGCTCAGCGTGGGCAATGAAGTCTATGGTCTGGAAATTGACCAGATTTTGTTAGAACAAGACCTGGTAATTAAGCCCTTCAGTCGTTTGCTAACACCACCGGCTTATGTGTATGGCTGTACGATTTTGGGGGATGGTCGCTTGGTGCCGGTTTTGGATGCTTCTGCGTTGATCCAGAAATGGTTACGCACGCCGGAATTGGGCGAGGTGGTTACGGCTAAAACACCGGTGCAGACGGTGCAGCAGACGGAAATTTTGGTCGTGGATGATTCGCTAACGATTCGGGGAACCTTGGGCAAGCTGTTAACCAAGCATGGCTATCGGGTGCATACGGCGGCGGATGGTCGGGAAGCCTTGAATGTCTTGGCGCAAAATCCCCGAATTCAGGCGGTATTTTCCGATATTGAAATGCCCGGCATGAATGGGTTTGAATTTTTGAGTGCCTGCCGTCAAGACCCCCGTTATCAACAACTGCCGATTATTATGCTCACCTCAAGGGCAGGGGAAAAACATCAAAAAATGGCGCAAAATCTGGGGTGCAGCGCCTACTTGACTAAACCCTATTTGGAACCGGATTTATTAGGCACTCTCAAGCAGTTTTTGTGATCTCCCGCAAGGGCATCTCCACCGCCATCCTACCTGAGTTGAGAATGGCGGTCGCAGGGGCGCAGCCCCCGACTGGGGTTCTGCACCATCTTTGTTCGTCAATCTAGTCACATTGCTATAGCCATCCTACCTGGGTTGAGAATGAGCGGTCGCAGGGGCGCAGCCCCCGCCTAGGGTTCTCCACAATTTGGGCGTTCTGGCCAGAGAATTTCCGCTGGGTTCCCATAAATAAAAAAATATAAGAAAATAATAGAGACGCCCTATCCCCATCACCCCAAGCAGCCTGCCCTTAGTTCGCTCGCTCTCCTGATCCCGAACTGACGTTATGTTACAAAGCGGATTGACCTAGCGGCTCTCCGCAAACCTATAGTTGGTCTTAAATTCCCTGGGGTCGGGCGGGACATTTTTTACCATAGAAGGACATCGCCGTGGGAGGGTAATGACGATGGTGACAACCGAAGCCGTGGTGGCACTGCAAGCCCCTAAAGATGTATCCCTGAGTGAGATTGAATCCGAGTTACGGCAAATTTGGCTGGGGGTCGGTGGGGATGAAGAGGCGGGGCCGCGGGCGGTGCGGGCGGCTACCTTTACCTTGGTGGTGTACGAGTCGGCGGACTTGGCGGCACAAATCGCCCCTTCGGTGGAAGGGTTGGCGGTGCAAAATCCCTGCCGGGTGATCCATTTACGTCCCCAGCAGGGGTTGACAGAGATGCCCTTGGCCGCCCGGGTGGCCGCCTATTGTCCGATGCAAAAACGCGGGCAGAGTAATCTCATCTGTTGTGAGTACATTACGCTGACCGGTTCCCGGGCTGCCCTGGAGCGTTCCCTGGGGTTAATCAATGCTCTGCTCATCGGCGACCTGCCGACTTATCTGTGGTGGCAAGCCCATCCCGACCCGGAGGATGTGTTGCTGCAAGGGCTGATCCATCTGCGGGAACGGGGAGGCATGCGGCTGTTGGTGGATTCGGCGACGTTTGCCCGCCCGGAACAGGGGTTGTTGGATTTGTACCGGTTGATGAATATGAATGTGCCCCTGGCGGATTTGAACTGGAGCCGCTTGAGTACCTGGCAAGAATTGACCGCCGCCGCCTTTGACCCCCCGGATCGGCGGGTGGATTTGCCGAAAATTGACCAGGTGGTGATTGACCACGAAAAGGGGAATCCGGCGCAAGCCCTCTTGTTTTTCGGTTGGCTGGCCAGCCGGTTGAATTGGGTGCCGGAATCCCATACGCTGGTGCCGGGGGATTATGACCTGCATCAGATCATCTGCCATTCCCCGGAGGGACAGGTGATTAAAACCGAATTGGCAGGCTTGCCCCTGGCGGACATCGGTACGGTGGTGGGGGATTTGATCGGTTTGCGGCTGGACTCGGCGCAACCCGATGCCAACTGCTGTACGGTGCTCTGTGCCGAAACCACTGGCTGTATGCGCTTGGAAGGGGGCGGTAAAGCGCAGTTTTGTCGGGTGGAACAGGTCAGCACCCTCCGGGATATTCCCGCCGAAACCCTCTTGGGGCAACAAATCCAGCGTTGGGGACAACAGCAGATCCTGTTCCAAGAAAGTTTGGCCGTCACCGCTGCCATCCTCAAAGCCCCGAGCCTGTAGCCGTTCTCTAAATGTAAATATTAATTATGTAAATATTAATTTAGGGACAAGCGGTCGCAGGGGCGCAGTCCCCGCTGTGGTTCTCCGTAATTTGGGCGTTCTGGCCAGAGAATTGCCGCTTGGTTCCCATCAATAGAGGTGCCCTTATGTAAATCTTTTGTAAGAAAACTCGACGGGTGATGGTCGGGTACGTTAATAATTAAAAAAATTTAGATTTCTCCTCTCACCGCAAAAAGCATGACCATTCGCTCAGCTCGCCGCTTTGGGTTGGTGTTATTGATAACCATTTTGTGCGTGGTGGGACTGATGCAGCGAGGGCACACTTATATTGAGCGGGGGCGCACCCCTTTACCCTTGCATTTTGACGGTGCCCAACCCTTTACCCAAGGGCGGGCCTTGGTGCAGCAGGGGGCGTGGCATGGTTATATTGACCACACGGGGCAGCTGGTGATTCCCCTGAAATACCGGGATGCGCGTTCCTTTAGTGAGGGCTTGGCGGCGGTGGAATTGCAGGAAAAATGGGGTTATATCAACAGAGAGGGAAAAACGGTGATTCCCTTTCATTTTGACCGAGCCTTTGATTTCAAAGAGGGATTAGCCGCGGTCAGTCAAGGCAATCAATGGGGATTTATCAATAAATCCGGGCAGGTGGTCGTCCCCTATCAATTTGACCACGTGTTGAATTTCAAAGAGGGGCTGGCGGCGGTGAAAAAGGGGCAAAAATGGGGATATGTCAACCGTTCCGGGCGTTTGGTGATTCCCCTCAAATTTGATAATGTACATAGCTTTTCCGATGGTCTGGCGCGGGTTAAACAAGGCAATTCCTGGAGTTATATCAATGAAAAAGGGCAGGTTGTCCTGGGGGAATTTTTTACTTGGGCACAGCCGTTTCATGAAGGCTTGGCAGCGGCTAATCAAGACGGTCGCTGGGGGTTTATCAATACCTCCGGGCAATGGGAAATCGGGGCGCAGTTTCAGCAGGTGTTGAAGTTTGTGCAGGGATTTGCCCCGGTGCAGTGGCGGTGGCGCTGGGGGTATATCAACCGGCAGGGGCAGGTGGTGATTCCCTACACCTACGAGGAAGCCTGGTATTTTAGCGAGGGCATGGCCTTGGTGCGTCAGGACGGCAAATGGGGGTACATTGACAGTACGGGAACGCTGGTGATTCCCTGCCGGTTTGAGAATGCCGAATCCTTTAGCGAGGGCATGGCTCCGGTGAAGTTTGCCGACGAGTGGGGTTACCTCAACCGCAGCGGCCAGCCGGTATTCCCCTACGCCCTAAAGGTGGCGATGGAACGCCTCCCTAGCGATACACCTGGGGATGAATAACCCGCCAGGCCAGGGTTCCCAGCACTGCCACCCAGAGCAGGAGCCAGAGCAGGAGCAGGGGAAACGCGGGCGGCCACGCCAAGGGCCAGCGCAACAGGTCAAGCAGTGCCGAAAAGGGCAACAGCCGGGCAAGCCCCTCCAAAACCGGTGGCAAATTCTCTCGGGGAAAGTAGGTGCCACCCAAGGCAAACATCGGGATCACCACCAAAAAAATGGGGACATTAATCTGATCGACGGTGCGCACCAAACCCGCTGTTAACAGACCGATCCCCCCGAACAGCAACGCTCCCAGCAGCACCAACGGCAGCGATAAAATCAGCGCCACCGGCGGGTACAAACCCAGCCCCACCACCACCAAGCCGGTGGTCAACCCCGCCAGCGTACCCCGGGTGGCAGCCCAGAACCAGTCCCCTAAAAATACTTCCGTGAAGGTGAGGGGAGCGGTTAAAAGTGCCTGCCAGGTTTTTTGAAATTGCAGGCGAATAAAACTGCCATAGGCGCCTTCAAAAAAACTTTGAAATAGGACTCCCACCGCAATCATGGCCGGACCGATAAATTGCAGATAACTCACTGCTCGTCCCCCGTAGGTCAGGGTGGGGATCAAGGGACTCAGGCCAAAACCAAAAGCGACCAGATAAATAATCGGTTCCGACAGGGGGGGTAAACTATTCACCAACCAGGTGTTTTGATAGACTTTCAAATGCCGCCGCCAGACCGAATAGATTCCCCACAGGCTCAACCCCGGCGGCTGGTATTTTCCCCAACCCATGACCCCTTTCCTCCTATAATCAAGAGGGACTGCATCACCTCGATTTCTCAGTGTAGAGGGTGGCCGGCCATGCTGTGTAAAGGCTTTGAAATCGAACTCTACACCGGCACACCCGAGGGGGAGATTGTGGGGCTGGCGGATCGAATTGTCAACGCCCTGCCGGGGTTTGTTTGGGAACCGGACTGCCGCAATGTGGAATATACGACACCGCCCCGCCAACGCTACGAACGCCTGCTGTGTGACCTGATTCAACCCCGGCAGCGGTTGCGCCAATACCTGCGCACGCTGGGCAATTACACCCTGATTCCCGGCAGTACCCTGGCGCTGGGGGACAGCCGGGTATTTTACCGTTCCGACCCGGGCAACCCCTACCACACCTATATCCAAGAAACCTACGGCACCCGGGTGGTCACCGCCAGTGTACACATCAATATCGGTATTGACGAACCGGAAGCCCTGCTGCGAGCCTGCCGGTTGGTGCGGGTGGAAGCCCCCTTGTATTTAGCCTTGAGCGCCGCCTCCCCTTGGCTGGACGGGCAAATCACCGGCTGGCACAGCACCCGCTGGCAGCGGTTTCCCCTCACGCCACCCCATGTGCCTCTGTTTTTGGATCACCGGCATTTTATCCAGTGGACGGAAACCCAACTCCAGGCGGGCACCATGCAGAATGTGCGGCATTTGTGGTGTAGTGTGCGCCCCAACGGCAACCGCCGCCCCTACGATTTGAATCGCTTGGAACTGCGCATCTGTGATTTGGTGAGCGACCCGGTGCATTTGTTGGCGATTACCGCCCTGCTAGAAGCGCGGTTAATGCAGTTGCTGCGGGATCCCACCCTCGACCCCCTGCATGGCCACCCCTGGCCGCGGGTGCGGGCGGAGGAACTGCGGGTGCAGAGCGACCTCAACAACCAAAAAGCCGCCCAGCAGAGTTTGGCTGCCGTACTCACCCATTGGCAGGATGGCCGTTCCCTGCGAGCCGGGGATTGGATTGGCGAACTGCTCGAGCAAGTCACCCCGATCGCCAAACAGCATGGCTTTAGCTGTTTCCTCTCCCCGCTGCAGAGTATCCTCTCCCAAGGCAACGAAGCCCAACGCTGGTTGGCCGCTCTGGCAGAGGGGCAAAGTATAAGAGCGGTCTTGCAAAATGCCATCCAAACCATGCAGACGCGGGAAGTCGAACTGGCCAGCGAAATTTGTCCCCCCCAGGCGGCGTAAAATAGAGAGGCACTAATTTTTTTGACTCACTCCAGGTACCCCCATGCCCGCCGCTTCCACCGATGACACCAACCGAGACAGGCAAAAAGCCCTCAGTCTCGCCATGCAGCAGATTGAAAAAAACTTTGGCAAAGGGGCGATCATGCGCTTGGGGGATGGCTCGCGCATCAAGGTGGAAACCGTGCCCAGCGGCGCCTTAACCCTGGACTTGGCCTTGGGGGGCGGTCTGCCCAAGGGACGGGTGATTGAAATCTACGGCCCGGAAAGCTCTGGGAAAACCACCCTTGCCCTGCACGCCATCGCCGAGGTGCAAAAACGGGGCGGGGTGGCCGCCTTTGTAGATGCGGAACACGCCATTGACCCCGCCTATGCCCAAGCCTTGGGGGTGGATGTGGAAAACCTGCTGGTGTCGCAACCGGATCACGGGGAAGCCGCCCTGGAAATTGTGGATTCCCTGGTGCGCTCGGCGGCGGTGGACATCATCGTGGTGGACTCGGTGGCGGCTCTGGTACCGAAAGCTGAAATCGAAGGCGACATGGGCGATGCCCACATGGGTCTGCAAGCCCGCCTGATGAGCCAAGCCCTGCGCAAAATCACCGGTAATATCAGCAAAACCGGCTGCATTCTGATTTTCTTGAACCAACTGCGGCAAAAAATCGGCGTCACCTACGGCAACCCGGAGACCACCACCGGCGGCAACGCCTTGAAATTCTACGCCTCGGTGCGGCTGGATATTCGCCGGCTGCAGACCTTAAAAAAAGGCACCGAAGAGTTCGGCAACCGGGTAAAGGTCAAGGTGGCCAAAAACAAAGTCGCGCCCCCGTTTCGCTTGGCGGAATTTGACATTATTTTCGGCAAAGGCATTTCCCAGGCGGGCTGCATCCTCGACATTGCCGAGCAGGTGGGCATCGTCAAGCGCAAAGGCGCCTGGTACAGCTATCAGGGGGAAAACCTCGGCCAGGGGCGGGACAACACCCTGCAATACCTGGACGAACATCCGGCGCTGCGGGATACCCTTGAGCAACAGGTGCGGCAGCAACTGGAAACCGGCGCGGTGATTGCCCCCACCACCCCCCCCAGTGACGAAGACCTCGATGAGGAGATGCCCCCGACGGATGAATGAGTTCTCTCCCGAACAGCAACAGACCTACCTTCAACAACTGCGGCGACGGCAGGGCACCTGGGTGGACTGGGGGCACATCTGCCAGCAGCTCAGCAAAGCCGGGTGGCGCTCGGAGACCATTTTTGAAGAAACCGGCTTAGAACCCAGCACCCAAAATCAACTGATCGTCGCCAGCCAAGTGTTTGACTCCCTCAAGGACTCCCCCGTGCAAGCCGAATTCGCCACCGAGGGTAGCGATATTCTGTACGAATTACGGCTTTTGTCCCAACAACAGCGGGTCGCCTGCGCCGAATTTGTGAAACAAAAACGCCTGGATGTGACCGCCGTCCGGGAGGTGGTCAAAGCCATTAAAGAACTGAGCCAGTACCGGGTCGCGCCGGGATTTAGCGAACATCCGGGGGATGCCGTCGCCTTTCAGTGCTGGCGATTATTACGCCAAAACCCCAACCACCCCGACCGCGTCCGATTGCTTTCCCGCGGGTTGAGTTATGCCCACACCGAAACCGCCCGCACTGCCTTGGAGCAATTATTGGACCCCAGCCGCAGCGAACCCCTGCCCACGCCTCCCCGCCTGCCCTGGTATCGCCTGGAATCCGCCCTGGAGCAACCCCTGATCCTGTCCTTGGTGGGGCAGTTACCCCTGTCGGAAGCGGTCTGGTTCGACACGCCGGTTGCCCAGGCGCAGTCGCCGTTTGGGGTCGTCACCGGCATCCCCAGCGTGCTGGCCCTGCCCGGCTGGCCGATTCTGCGTTCTGCCCAGGCACCGGTGGCGGTATTCACCCGGCAATTACCCGGAGAAATCGGCATTGCCGAACCGGTTTTATTAGTCGTGGAGCGGCAGGTTGCCCGGTGGCAAGCCGACCATTATTTTCTGGTTGCCGAGCAGGGGCAAGTAACCCTGCAATGGTTCCCCAACGAGCCGGATTTACCCCTGTTAGGGCGGCTCATTTTAGCCCTGCGTCCCCCGAAAATCCTCGACCCCGAACATCTGGTCGAACCTTGGCAAATCGAGGAATAGGTGAGGATCCACAGGACTGAGGCTGAGTCAAAATTCCCCTCATCCCTCAATCCCTTTGGTATGGCACCGGGGTAAGACAGTCCTTTACCGCGGTGATGCAATCGGGCTCAACGCCTTACGGCATCCAAGGAATTTGCACCTGGGTATGCCAGCGAGGTAAGTTTCTCCTGGTTCCAATAATATAGAGGTGCCCATAATCTAGAATGGCGGTCGCCGGGGCGCCGCCCCCGACTTGGGTTCTCCCCAATCTTGGTTCGTCCATCCGGTCAGATTGCCGATTCACAATGAATCAAACCCACCATGTCGCTATCGCTTTCGGGAGTAATTTGGGAGATTCATTGACCATTTTGCGTCAAGCGCTCAACCATTTAACTCAGCAGTATGGATTGACTTTGATCAGCCATTCCCACTGGTATCAAACTCCACCCTTAGGGCCACCCCAACCGGATTTTATCAATGGTTGTGCTGTGTTTCACACTACCCATGCCCCTACCGACCTACTGGCAATTTTATGGGCAACAGAACAGCACTTTGGCCGCATCCGCACGGGCAAATGGCAACCCCGCACCCTGGATTTAGATATGATTTTTTATGGGCATCGTATCATCCATACACCGGAATTAACGATCCCTCATCCTGAGTATCACCGGCGGGCATTTGTGTTAGTCCCGCTGGCGGAAATTGCCCCGGATTGGCGCGACCCGCGCACGGGGACAACGGTGGCGGAACTCGCCCAAACCATCAACCGCTCGGGAATTATCATGATCCCAGAGATTTAATCCGGTACCATCATGCCCATCCCTGCCCGCTTAACCTATGTGCTGTTGCTGTTGGGATTGCCTTTGGCAGGGGGATTGGGGGTGCCCCTAGGATGGGAGTTAAGCATTACGATTACCGGTATTTATGATGCTTTTATCCTAATTTTTATGTTCTGGGATTATCACCGGAACCGGCGGCGGCGCGTTGCCTTGACCCCCCTTGACCCCGGCAAATTATCCGTCGGGCGGCAGAATCCGATCGCGATGACGGCGCAAACGGGGGATGCCCCGGCGTACCTCCGCCTGCGGGACGGGTATCCGGTGGGGTGGACGGTTAGCCCTGAGGTGATCACCGTCCGATTAGCGCCCCAGACAGTGCAGGAGCTGAGCTATCGGGTGCGCCCGGAAAAACGGGGGGAATTCCCTTGGCAGCGGTTGACGGTGTGGCAGTTGACCCCCTGGGGGCTGGCGTGGGATCACTGGCGGGTGGGTACGCCCCGTAAAGTGGCGGTTTATCCTGACCTGCTCACCCTGCGGGCATTGTCCATTCGCTTGACGTTGGCAGGCAGCGGCACCCTGCGGCGGCAACGGCAGTGGGCGGGGGGCACCGAATTTACGGAACTGCGGGAGTACCGCACGGGGGATGACCCGCGGTTGGTGGACTGGAAGGCGACGGCGCGGCGGGGACGGCCTCTGGTGCGGGTGCTGGAACCGGAACAGGAGCAAACGGTGCTGATTTTGCTCGACCGGGGGCGGTTGATGACGGGGCGGATTCAGGGGGTTGCCCGGTTTGATTGGGGGTTGAATGCGGCGCTGGCGTTGGCGTTGGCGGTACTGCACCGGGGCGACCGGGTGGGGTTGGTGGTGTTTGACCGGCAGGTGTCCCTGTGGCTGCCGGCACAACGGGGTACCCATTACGTGCATCACCTGGTGGAACGCGTGGTGCCGCTGCAACCTGTCCTGCAAGAACCGGATTACCTGGGGGTGATGCAGACGGTCATCGGCCGGCAAACCCGGCGGACGTTGGTGGTGATGTTGACCGAGGTGATCGATACCACGGCTTCCGGCGAATTGATGGGGGCGTTGGGGCGCTTACCCCCCCGGCATTTACCCTTGTGCGTGACGCTGAATGACCCCGGAGTGGCGCAACAGGCGCATACCTTTAGCGTAGATCCCGCGTTGGCCTACGGACGGGCGGTCGCCCTGGATTTATTGCATCAGCGCCAGGTGGTTTTGACCCAAATGCAAAGGCAAGGGGTGGTGGTGGTGGATGCGCCCGCTCCGCAGGTGAGTACGCCGCTGGTGGATACTTATCTGCGGCTGAAGGCACAGGGGCGATTGTAACCCCCTAACAATCTAAGGTGGTTTCCCGCTCCCAGGGGGTAATTTGCGCACAAAATTCCTGCCATTCCCGCTGTTTCAATTTCAGGTAGGCTTGCACCAACTCCGTGCCCAGGGTGGCGGTCAACAGGGAATTGCGCTCCAATTCCCGCAGGGCATCGAGTAAATTGCCGGGGAGGGCGGGACGACTGCCGGGGGGCAGGGGGTCGGTGTAGTTATTGTTATCACAACGGGCACCGGGGTCACGCCGGTCTTTGATGCCATCCAACCCCGCTGCAATCAATGCCGCCGCCAATAGGTAAGGATTGGCTGCCCCATCGGCCAAACGCAGTTCAAACCGGCCGGGGTCGGGAATGCGGATCAGGTGGGTGCGGTTGTTGCCGGTGTAGCTGATGGTCTGGGGAGCCCAGGTGGCACCGGAGCGGGTGACCGGGGCGTTGAGGCGTTTGTAGGAATTGACCGTGGGGTTGGTAAAGGCACAGAGCGCCGGGGCGTGGTGCAGCACCCCCCCGATAAAGTGGTACGCCAGGGGGGATAATCCCAACTCGCCCGCAGGGTCATCGAACAAATTGGTTTCTCCCTGGGCATCCCATACGGACAGGTGGACATGACAGCCGTTGCCGGTCAAATGGGCAAAGGGTTTGGGCATAAAACTCGCCCGCAGGCCGTGTTTTTCGGCAATCGCCTTGACCATGTACTTGAAAAATGCCTGCCGATCCGCCGTGACCAGGGCATCGTCATACATCCAGTTCATCTCAAATTGGCCGTTGGCATCCTCGTGGTCGTTTTGGTACGCCCCCCAGCCCAAGGTCTGCATGGCATCACAGATTTCACTAATCACCCCATAGCGGCGCATGAGCGCCTGTTGGTCGTAACAGGGTTTGGCCTGCCGATCCCGGGTGTCGGCTAAATCGGCTCCATCGGGCGACAGTAAAAAATACTCACACTCCACCCCGGTTTTCACCCGGTATCCCAGGGCTTGCGCCTGCTGTAGCACCCGTTTCAAGACCAAGCGGGGGGTTTGCATAATCGGGGCGCCGGTGGGGGTCGCCAAATCCGCCGGCATCCACGCCACCTCCGGCTGCCAGGGCAATGGGAACAGCCGTTCCGCATCCGCCTGGGCAAACATATCCGCATCGGCGGGGGTCATATCCAACCAGGTGGCAAACCCGGCAAACCCCGCTCCCGTCAGCATCGTATCAATCATCGCGGCGGGCACCAATTTAGACCGCTGCGTACCCAATAAATCCGTAAACGAAATGAGAAAATAGCGAATCCCCCGCTCATGCGCCAGGGACGACAGGGATTGGGTCATACGGGCAAACCGAAAATAACAACATAGTGCCATTAAAGCAAGGAAATTTGCGGGCAAATTGTAATGGGTATAACAGAAAAAAGAGCGGCTTTACTGGGTTACAAGTAGCGGTCGCCGGGGCACAGCTCCCGACTTGGGTTCTCCCAAGTTCTCAAATCAGGTCAGATTGCTATACTTCCTGCTTCCCCTACTCCCGACCGTGGGAGAAGGAGCCACAGGGGATGAGTAACCTTAGGCCTGGGCTATATTAAACCCAACCTCTCCGCTCAACCCGGGTGGGTATGAACTGGTCACAATTACGAACCCAATTATTGGACTGGTATGCTCAATTCGGTCGGGATTTGCCCTGGCGACACACCGCCGA
>CALHCP010000103.1 GCA_937936705.1 uncultured cyanobacterium
CAACCGTGAAATTAATCATCTTTTTGCTGCAAACCTCTTCCTGGATGGTCACCCTGGCGATTGTCACCGGGTTTCTCAGCGGCGGCAGCAGTGCAGGGCTGATTGCCTTAATCAGCCGTGCTTTGGTAGAAGGGGTCACCCCGCCGGTGATTTTGGCCTTTGTCGCCCTGGCCATCATTGCCCTGACCACCAGCATTCTTTCCCAAGTGATGCTGATTCGGTTATCCCAACGGGCGGTATTCGATTTGCGTTTGCACCTGAGTCGGCAAATCCTCCGTTCCGAATTGGCGCATTTAGAACAACTGGGCACCCCCCGTTTATTGGCCACCCTCACCGAGGATGTGCAGGCGGTCGCCAATGCGGTTTTTGCCATGCCTTTTTTGTGTATTGATGCCGCCATCGTGGTGGGCAGTTTGGTCTATATTACCTGGCTTTCTTGGCAAGTGTTACTGATGGTGGTAGGGTTAACAACTGTGGCCATTGGTACTTGTCAATTTTTCACCCGTTTGGGCAGTCAATCCCTCACCCGTGCCCGCCAAAAACAAGATTACTTATTCCAGGATTTCAAAGGTCTGACCGAAGGCATTAAAGAACTAAAATTAAACGAGCAAAAGCAACGGGTCTTTTTAGAGCAAAATCTGACGGTTCATGCTCGGGAATTTCGCCGCCATAGCGTCATGGGTTTAACTTATTTTGCCGGTACCTCCAGCTTAGGAAAACTGATTTTCTTTTTTGCGATTGGCTTCGTTTTGTTCAGTTTACCCAAACTCATTAACCTCAATTCCCAAACCCTCTCCGGCTATGTTTTGATTTTTACCTATCTCATGCTCCCGATGGATAATTTAGTTAGCAATTTACCCACTTTGAGCCGGGCGGGAATCGCCTTAACAAAAATTGAATCTCTGGGGTTATCCCTCTCCGGTTCAAGTGAATTAGAAACCTTAGATCAACCGGTTTTACAACAGTGGCAAAAATTGGAACTTAAAGAAGTCGTACATCAATATCAATCCACCCAAGATGACCACCCCTTCTGTTTTGGCCCGGTGAGTTTAACCATTGTTCCCGGCGAAATTGTCATGATTGTGGGGGGCAACGGCAGTGGTAAATCAACCTTGGCCAAGTTGATCACCGGCTTATACACCCCCCAATCGGGAGCAATTTATTTCAACGGCGTAGCGATTGACCAGCATAACCGCCATTGGTATCGCCAACATTTTGCCGCTGTCTTTTCCGATTTTTATCTATTTGAAAGTTTACTGGGTCTCGGTGAGAATACCGAACGGGTTGATCAATACCTGAAGCTATTACAATTAGACCACAAAGTTACGGTGAAAAACGGGCGATTTTCCACGACGGCACTCTCCCAAGGTCAACGGAAACGGTTAGGCTTACTGATGGCCTATTTAGAGAACCGGCTGATTTATCTCTTTGACGAATGGGCTGCCGATCAAGACCCCCGATTCAAAGAATTTTTCTATACCGAATTTCTGCCCAATTTACGCGCGCAAGGCAAAACGATTTTAGTGATCAGTCACGATGACCATTATTTTCATATCGCCGATCATTTAATTAAACTGGATTACGGTCGCATTGAGTTTGATCAAGATGCACATACCCCCCTGGAAGTTTAGCTCGGTGAGCCGGGGTTTCATAATTAAAAATTAAAAATCCCGGTCGCCGGGGCGCCGTGCCCGCCAATCAACCTCTTTTCTCCCAGGCGGGATGGAGCAGCAACGCTTCCAGCACCCGCACCCCCCGCTTTTGGTCCGCCAAGGGCAGATGCCCCGCCGGGGCGCTCACATCCCAGGTAAACCCCTGGGGATAGCGAGGCCAGGTGCCCGCTTGGAACCAGCCAATCGTCCGCCAAAATTTATCCCAATTCCGGCCACACCCCAGCCAAATCCGCCGTTGCACCCGCCAGCCGAACTTCTCTAAGGAATGCACCCGCCACAGGGCATCCATCGTCTGCAAATCCAGCACCGGTATCCGCCGCACTTCGGTAAAGTACAGCCACCCCCGCGCCTCGGCTCCCCCCAAGCGACACAACTGCTGGCGAGTCCATTGGTCGGCGGCTTGCCATTGTTCAGACAAAATATGAATGAGTAATGGCATGTAATCCTGGTCTTGTTCCGACAAAAGCGGGACAATCCCCTGGGGAAAGGTCTCCTTGGCCAGTGAGCGCAATTCGGGCACCTCTGACCGCCAGAGCAGTTCATAAATGCGCCCATCCAGAACCTGCGGAAACTCTGCTAACGCCTGGCGCTGCTGTAAATAGCCGAGTAATTCTTGCGCCGGTGCACGCCCTCCCTGTAACCACTCCGTCAGCCAGACCCCCTGCTGCTTGGGCGGGAGGGATTCTAGCAGCGAAAAATCCGTCACCACCCTCACCGACTGGCCGCCGCCGTCAGCGGCATGACAGGAGCGGTTGTGAGGACATCGTCGGCATAGATTTCACAGGAATTATTGGGGCTTTCCACCAATTTCACCTTGTGTAACTGCGCCCCCAACCGCTGGATCGGCTCCCGCAGCAGTTGGACAATGTACAGGGCAATATGCTCCGCCGTCGGCACCACCTCAAAAAAATAGGGGATGTCTTGGTTCAAAAAGGTATGATCTAACGGTTCTACCACTTCCCGCTCAATCACCCCCTGCAACGCCACCAAATCCACCAGCATCCCCGTCACCGGGTGCATTTCCCCGCGCACCGTCACCTCCAGGTGGTAATTGTGCCCATGCCCGTGGGGGCGAGCGCATTTGCCGTAGGTGGTGTAATTCTCCGTCTCCGAAAAATCCACCCGCGCCAAACGGTGGGCGGCGCTGAAATGGGTACCGACCGTCAAATAGGCGTTCATCGCATCTCCTTGGTATTCAGCCCAAAGTTGGGGGTGTTCGTACAATTGAATCCGCGCCAGGGGCAAATGGGGGCGCAGACGGTGCCAAATCGCATAGGCAATAAATTCCGTCGTGGGTAGGGTCTGGCCAAATTCCGGCCAGGTTTGGTTCAAAAACGCATTGTCTAAAGGCTCGGTCACCTCCCGACGAATGACGTGTTTCACCTCCGATAAATTTAACACCATACCGCAGTCATCAATCTCCCCCGCCATCGCCACGTACAGCACATAGTTGTGCCCATGGCCGGGGAAGAGACTGCCTTTACCAAAACGCTGGAAGTTCTCCGCTTCCGACCATTGGGAAACGTAATAACGATGACTGGCAGAAAACTGCGCCCGCCGGTTAATAATGCACCGCATAACTCCGGTTAAATAACCCCCTTTGATTGTACCGATTGACCGGCCAACCTGCCAGGGGATGCTTGCCATCCCTGGGCAAAATTGCCTACAGTAATACCGTTGTTGCTGAGTGTGGGTGTGGATTGGCTGTCTTTTGCCGCGACCGCCGGGGCTGCGGTGATATTGACTGAGATTTTACGGGATGTCTATCATGTCCTATGCCACCGAATCCCTGCCCTGGAACGCTGGCACAATCGCCATCACGCCGCCTACCGCCGCGATTTATCCCTGGTTTCCCTGGCCGCTTTTCGCCGTTCCCAACTGTATCACGACCTGACAGAGTCGGTCATTTTGCTGCTTTTTGTCGCTACAATTGCTTTACTAACAAAATCCTTGGCTTTTGGGGTCGCGGTGATTTATGCGGGTTTATTTTTGGCGGGGGCGACGCGGCGGTATGTGTGGGCGGTGGCGGATACGGATTACAACCATCGGCCGGGGCCTTTGCGGGAACCGCCGTCGGTCTGGTGGGTGAATCGCACTTATCATTGGCGGCACCATTTTGATAATGTGAATGCTTATTACAGTGGCGTGTTTCCCCTGGTGGACAAGGTGTTGGGTACGGGGTTGTCGCTCCAGGGGAAAAAGGTGGCCGTCACCGGGGCGGGCGGGGCGTTGGGGCGAGCCTTGTGTAGGGAATTAATCAAAGCGGGGGCGCAGGTCACGGCCTTGACCACCCATCCTGAAAATTTGGGTGCAGACGGGCAACTGCGGGTGGTGGGTTGGCAGATTGGGCAGGAACGGCAGTTATTACCGGTTTTAGAAAAGTTAGATATTTTGATTATTAATCATGGTGTGAATGTGTACGGGCGGCGGGATTTTGCGGCGATAGATCAGGCTTTAACGGTGAATGCGTTATCGGTTTTGCACCTGATGGAATTATTTATGAGTACGGTTACAGGTGCGGAAGCAAAAGCGACTAAGGAACTCTGGATTAATACTTCTGAAGCGGAAGTTTCCCCGGCTTTAAGTCCCTTGTATGAATTGAGTAAACGGCTGATCGGCAATTTAATTACCCTCAAACGCTTGGATAATGTCTGCGTGATTCGTAAGTTGATTTTAGGCCCTTTCAAGAGTCAACTCAATCCCTACGGGGTCATGTCGCCGGGGTGGGTCGCTCAAGGAATTGTGGCTTTAGCGAAACGGGATTTTCGTAACATTATTATTACCGTTAACCCCTTGACTTACCTATTCTTCCCGCTGCAAGAATTGGCAACGTCACTTTACTACCGGTTATTCAGCCGCGGGTAAGGCTTGGCATCCAAGTCATCATCTATGGCAATCTATCCCAATCTGACTTGCTTGGTAGGTGCATATAGCAATCCTAATTGAATTTAGAATGACGGTCGCCGGGGCGCAGCCCCCGTCCTTGGTTCCTCGGCATATCTGTTCACAAATCAAGTCATATTTCTATATTGGTATGTATGGTTGAATATGATTAAACTAAAGAATTGATGATTCTATTTGGAGTGTCCTTAGGGTCATGGAACGCATTTTGTTTACGCCGATGACTAAAGAACAGTTTGGTCACCCCCCCCAAACCTTGGAAATTCCCTTGACGCGGTTGGATACGGCGACGGCGGAAGCATTCAAGCAGCAGTGTTTGGATTTGGTCAACGGTCAAGCTCGCTGGGTCGGTATCAATCTCAGTACTGTAGATTTTATGGACAGTAAGGGGTTGGGGGCGCTGGTCAGTTGCAGTAAAAAAATTCAAGCCTTGGGGGGAAAAGTCTTTTTGGTGGCACCTCAGCCGCAGATTTTAGTCCTTTTGGAAACGGTGGCGATTCACCGCTTTATCCCGATTTATACCAAACGAGAACATTTTGAGCAGGGTTTAGAACCGGATACGTTCTAGATTGGCCGTTTAATAACGCTCGGTAGGTCTATCCTTGTCAAACATAGGGCAGGTGGTCTATGTTACTGGTAGATTTTGTGTCGTTTTTGTTACAAAAATCCCATGTCTATCCCTAACAGTTCGACCGAACGGGAGTCGGTAGTGTCCGTGCCGACTCCTCTCCAACCCCGCTTGACGATGGCGGACGGGATTGCCTTGCTGGTGGGGATTGTGGTGGGGGTGGGGATTTTTGAAACGCCGGTGCTGGTGGCGATGAATCTCGCTACGGTGTCCCAGGTGGTGCTGGCGTGGTTGTTGGGGGGGCTGTTGTCGCTGGTGGGGGGGCTGTGTTTTGCGGAGTTGGGAGCCGCTTATCCCCACGCGGGCGGGGTGTATCACTATTTGGAGCGCACGTTTGGTCGCCGGTTGGCTTTTCTGTTTGGCTGGGCTCGCATGACCATCATTCAGTCCGGTTCGATTGTGCTGCTGGCGTTTGTGTTTGGGGATTATTGCAGTCAGGTGTGGCCGTTGGGGGCATACGGTTCCTCTGGGTATGCGGCGGCGGCGGTGGCAGCGTTGACCGGGTGCAATATCCTGGGGGTCACGCCCAGTCGCTGGGTGCAGGCGGGTCTCAGTGGCGCTAAGGTGTTGGCGCTGTTGTTGGTGGTGCTGTCGGGATTGCGGGGGGGGGCACCGGTGGCGGCGGCTCCACCGGCACCGACAACGGTGAATCTGGGGTTGGCGATGATTTTTGTGTTATTCACCTACGGGGGCTGGAATGAGGCGGCTTATATCTCGGCGGAATTGCGTCATGTCCAACGCACCATGCCCCGCACCTTGGTCTGGGGCATTGGGTTGATTACGGCTCTGTACCTGCTGGTGAATTGGGCGTATTTGCGGGGGTTGGGCTTGGCGGGTGTGGCACAGTCGCAGGCGGTGGCGGCGGACTTACTGCGGCAAACCCTGGGTGACTCCGGCGCGATGGTGACCAGTGGCATTATTGCCCTGTCGGCTTTGGGGGCAATGCAGGGCACGCTGATCACGGGTGCCCGTAGCAATTACGCGCTGGGGCAGGATTTTCATTTTTTGCGAGGCTTGGCCACCTGGAACCGGCGTTACGATTCTCCCGTGGGAGCCTTGGCCGTGCAGGGAGCCATTTGCTTGGCGCTGGTGGGGCTGGCAACCCTGACCCGCAAGGGGTTCGCTACGATGGTGGACTATACTGCACCGGTGTTTTGGCTGTTTATGCTCTTGGCGGGTGTGACCTTGATCGGGTTGCGCTGGCGGGAGCCGGCATGGGTACGGCCGTTTCGGGTGCCCCTCTACCCCCTGACGCCGCTGCTCTTTTGTGCTACCTGTGCCTATCTGCTGTACGCCAGTTTGGCCTACACGGGGTTGGGTGCCTTGGTGGGGGTAGGGGTGTTGGCTGTGGGCTTGCCTTTGAGTTTCCTGCCCAAATCCTCTTAAATCCCGCTATGGGACGTGTCCGTAAAGTTGTTGAGGCGTTGTTTTTCTGGAGGTTGTGTGACCATGCTGCGGAAATCGTTGATGCTCCTGGCCGGGGTGAGCTTGGGTTGGGCGGCACTCAGTCCTGGGCAATTGCCGGCGCAGGCTCTGCCCGTCTTGCCGACTTGGGGCGAGTCGATGGCCAAGGATGTGCCCTATGTGCCCACCCCCCAGGAAGTGGTGGATGCCATGCTGAATATCGCCAATGTGAATCGTGATGATATTTTGCTGGATTTGGGCAGCGGCGATGGCCGGATTGTCATTAGTGCCGTCAAAAATCACCAGGTCAAACGCGCGGTGGGGGTGGAAATTGACCCTAGTTTGGTGGCAGAAAGTCGCCGCAATATCCAAGCCGCCGGCGTCGCCGACCGGGCAGAAATTCTCCAACAAAATCTCTTTGACACCGACCTGAGTAAATATACTGTTATTACTATGTACCTTTTGCCGAGTGTGAATCTGCGCCTGCGGCATAAATTATTGCGCTTGAAGCCGGGCACGCGCATTGTTTCCCATGCCTTTGACATGGGCGGGTGGAAACCGGATCAGGTCCAGCGGGTGGATGGGCGCGATGTGTATCTGTGGATTGTGCCGGAACCGGACAAAGTGAACCCGGAATTTCTCAAAGAAGTTAAACAATAGCCGCTATCCCCCTACGGGTGTTTGCCCTCAGTCCGGTCAAAACGGGGCGCTGCTGGGGTGTGCTCCTCCGTATGGGTAGCTATGGGTACTACTTGTCTAAACCCGCACCCAGACCCCCCGGCGATAGAATCCGTACAGGGCAATCCACCAGATGCCCACCATAGCCAGGGCAAACCCCAAGGAACCGCCCCAGGTGCCCAGCCAAGGAACGAAACCCTGCTCATAAATCCAGGTGCCCAGGGGCGTTTCCCCGACCCGATAAAAGCGCAAACTGCGTCCCAACAGTCCCGCCCCCACAAACAGGAGAATTGCATTACGACCAAACACCACCCACGGCCAGCACCAGCCTTGGCGGCCCCGTCGGTCAATCCAATCGTGTAAACCCGCCAGCGCCAACACCGCCCAGCCCCCCGTCCCCAACACGTAGGAACTCGTCCACAGGGGTTTATTCCAGGGCAACACCAGCCCCCAGGCGTAGCCCAGCCCCAGCAGTAGCAATCCCCCCAGCGCCAGCGTTCCCGGTGCCCCCCCTTTTTGTAACCACAACCCGGCTTCCACCCCCAACAGCACCGTTACCAATGCCGGTAGGGTTCCCAATAAACTTTCCGGGTCACCCTGGGAGAAAAACGGCGCCAAGGGATACAAATGTTGCCGGCCCAAGAGCAGCCGGTCAAACCACGCCCCCCAATTCCCCGTGGGAGTGAGCGGGTCAATGCCCACCCCCGGCACCGGCACCTGGGTTAGTAACAGGGCATAACCCAGTAAAATCACCACCATCAGACCCCGCCGTACCCAGGGGCGGGTATAACGCACAATCAACATCGCCCCCAGATAACACAAGGCAATCCGTTGCAATACCCCCAACAGCCGCAGCCGTTCCCAATCGTAGGCAGGAAACCCGTTGAGCAACAGCCCTAAAGCGATCAGGACAACACTACGCCGGACGACTTTCCCCAGGTGTGACCCGCGCCGGGATGATAAGGGTAAGGCCGCTCCCATGATGAATAGAAAGAAGGGGAAAATACAATCCGTGGGCGTACACCCATGCCAGGCAGCGTGACGCAAAGGCGGCAAAACGTAGGCCCAACTGCCGGGATTGTTGACCAAAATCATGGCGGCCATGGTCATCCCCCGAAACACATCGAGACTCAACCAACGGGGTTGGGACACAGGCAATCGCGCCGGAGAATCGCAGAATTAAATTATTTTAGGAGAATTTTAGGCGACATCTGAGGAACAATCGGCAATTGCCAATCCGTACTCTATAGGGAACCTCTATTAATTACGGTCAAGCAGTCGCCGGAGCGCCGCCCCCGTTTCTCTCCAGCGAGATGATTTTTTGCTGGTTCCCATAAATAAAGCTCCCGCTCGAGAAACAGCAAAATGTAGTGCTATAGTAAATCCAAGATAATTTTGACAAACCAAATCCTGTTAAGCTTTTGAAGTAGGTAAAACCAATGCTACTGATGACCCATTCCCCTAGACAACCCACCATTGTTCACGGTGTCCCCGGTCGCCTACGCATTCGCATCCCCAGTTTACAGACCAGTCCCGATTTGAAAGTGGCTTTAGAAGCCAAAATCAAAGCGACCCCGGCGGTAGAAACGGTACGCATTAGTGCTCCGACCGATTGCATTATCGTCAACTACTGTCCCCAACAACCCATTCAAGACAATCTTTATCAAGAGATTTGCCAAATTACCCAAGCATTTTTGGCTCCAGCGGTGGATAGCAACCACCCTCATCAGCCAGAACTCAGGCCAGCTGCCCCGACCGAAAATCCGCCTACCCCGGCTGCCCCAGTCGCCGGGAGCGCAGACTGCGTGAGCGATTTAGCCCCCGAGCCGAGCCCGGATGTTCCCAAACCCCGCTCTGTCCTGGAGGAAACATTCACCCCGCCGGTAGGGATGGATGCCCCACCCCCAACGGCGGCAAAACCGCCCGCCCGCCGTTCTCGTCCTAGCCGCAAGCCCCGCACCCGCAAAAAACCGGAACCCCCCGCCAGCCCTTAATCCACCGGTTCTAGCTCGGTGGCTTCCAGGTGTGCCTTAAATTTAGCGTCAAACTTCACCACCACCGGCAGGTTGGCGGTCAGGGGGCGACCCTGCCAGGTTGCAATCACTTCCACCACCTCACCGATTTGACCGGCAAGGTCGTAGGGTTTGCCCTTGTGCTGAGGATGATGGTACACAACCACGCTGGTTTTCACCCGTACGGTTTGGCCAACGGTAAAAGTTAATTCCTGACTCATGGATGGATAAAATGACTGCTATTTCGATCCTGACATGAAATGGAACGCCCCGATCAACGCCCCGGTAGTCTGGGATTGAACGGCACATCAGGGGTGCGGGGTTCTTCTCGTTCGGTTTCGGTCGGAGGGGTAGGAGCAGGAGTTGAGGGGGGTACTAGCTGTAGGCGTAACCGATACCGCCCCCGTCCCCCATAGATTTTCACCTGGTACTCCCCGGCCTCTGATAATTCGTAGGTGCCGTTGGTGACATTTTCCATGACCCGCTCGCCGGGATAGACGATGTCCACGGTCGTCTCCCGACTGGCAGAGCGGATCAACAGCACCAGCGCCAGCGATTCAGGCGTGGGGTCGGCGGCAAAGCTATAAACGTGGGTTTCACCGGCATTCAACGTCCGGTCGGTTTCAAAAACCGAGTTGGGGGATAGGTCAATGGGCTGCAACAGCCGTTGATTGGCGGGTTTGGTCAAGCTGCTGGGGGGCGTCGTATCCGGTAGCGGTGCTGGTTCCCTTTGGCTGGTCTGACGATTCAACACGGACTGCAACGGGATGCTCAAAATTCCCATCAACCCTAGGGCGATCACGGTAATAATCCCGTATTTCCACACCACGCCATCAACGCCTCCACTGGGAGCCAAAGTCGTCGTCACCGGTCGCCGCACTTGGCTTTTGGTGATGCTAGGAGCCGTTTCCGCCCGTTTGGTGGTGCTGGCGGTTCCTATCGTGGTCTCACCAATTAAATTAAAACTCCGCAACGCCGCCAAGGCTTCTCCCGCATGGGCATAACGACGGCTGTACTGATACCGAACCATCCGGTCGAGTACCGTTGCCAGGGCATGGCTGACCGTAATCCCCTGCCGCCAGAGCAGTTCGCCGGTTTGAGGGTCGCTTTCGAGTTGGTCGGGGTCTTTCCCCGTCAGGGCACAAATGGCCACAATCCCCAGACTGTAAATATCACTGGCGAATTGGGGCTTGCCCTGGGCCTGCTCCGCCGGGGCATAGCCGACCGTACCAATGGCTACCGTTGCCCCGGTGCGTTGCTGGGCGGCCACTTTGGGGTCTTGAATTTCCTTAACCGCGCCGAAATCAATCAGCACTAATTTGCCGTCACTTTTGCGGCGAATCAAGTTATCCGGTTTAATATCCCGGTGAATCACCCCGTTTTGATGCACAAACTCTAAGGTGCCCAGGACATCCGCCAGCAGGCGCACCACCTTATCCTGGGGCCAAGGCATCCCCCGTTTAATCTCCTGGCTGAGGGGATGGCCTTCGATAAATTCTTGGGCGAGGTAAAATTCGCCGTTTTCCTCAAAATAGGCCAACAGGGCGGGAATTTGGTCGTGTTTGCCTAGTTTTTCTAATATCTCGGCTTCGCTGGTAAACAGGCGGCGGGCGGTGGTGAGGACAAATTCATCGTTACTGTCCGGTTTCAAATGCTTAACCACGCAGGCGGGCTGACCCGGTCGCTGGGTATCCTGCGCCAGGTAAGTCGTACCGAAGCCGCCCGACCCTAGGTTTTTGACGACCAGGTAACGTCCTGCGAGTTTTTCTCCGGGTTTCATGTTTTTGCCCTCGCGTTTACCCGTTATTATGACCCATAGTTCCCACGTCCTTGCGAAAAATGATCACCGGCCACACCCGTTTACTCGCGGTTCTAGGCGACCCGGTGCGCCACTCCCTCTCCCCGGTGATGCACAATGCCGCCTTTGCTGCCGTCGGGCTGGATGCCTGCTACGTGGCACTGCCGACCCCGGGAACCGCCTTGGCCACCATCCTCTCGGCGCTCTGGCAGATGGAATGGGTCGGCTTGAATATCACCCTGCCCCACAAACAGGCGGTGATGAATTATCTGAGCGGCCTGACCCCCACCGCCATTAGTATCGGTGCGGTGAATACGTTGTACCGAGGGGAATCGGGCTGGTGGGGCACCAACACCGATGGCTTAGGGTTTATCCAACCGCTTCAGGATTGGCAGGGGGAGCGGGCGGTCGTCTTGGGTTACGGGGGTGCCACCCGGGCGGTCGTCTGGGGCTTACAGCAGTTGGGGTGTCGGGGGATTCATATCTTCACCCGAGATGCAGGCAAGTTAACCGCGGCGGCGGCGGGGGTACAGGTGCATCTCTGGACGGATTTAGGGCAATACCTACCGCAGGCGGATTTGTTGGTCAATACGACCCCGGTGGGGATGGCGCCTGCGGTCACCGCCAGCCCCTTAACCCGAGAGCAATTGACGGCCTTACCGCCTGGGGCTTGGGTGTATGACTTAATCTATACGCCCCGACCGACCCAACTCTTACAAATAGCGGCGCAATTGGGTTATTGGACTCAAGACGGGTTGGCCATGTTGGTCGGGCAGGGGGCAGCCGCTTGGGACTATTGGTTCTCCCAAGCCGCACCGCTGGCGGTGATGACCCGCAGTTTGGAGCAGTATTTTTCCGGCAGTACCGGCGCATGAACGATTGCGGTTACCCCTAATCCCCTGCTGCCAACCGGCGCGCTTGGCGGATGACCTCGTGCCACTCCAGCGTTACCGGCGCGGGAATGAGGATGCGGCGTTGGCCTTCCACCAGTGGCAGGGTCAAAGTCAACGGCTGCCCGGTGGGGAGGCGCTCGACCAGGGGAGACAGGTCAAATTGGCCGACGTTGGGCACGCTATCGGCTTTGGGAAAATCGGCGGCGGCTCGCCAGGATTCCCCAGGGGATGGTTGCAAAAGTAGCGGTTGGTCCGGTTGAAAATGGTAGCGGTCGGGAAATCCCACCAACCGCAATTCCACCTGCTCCCGCCGGGCAAAGCAGATCACCTGCCAGGTCATGTTTTGGTCGTCTTTAAGGGAATGACGCGCCTGAATGAACACTTGGTCGGGGTCTTGCGCCAGCGTCTGTAACCAGACCGGCGCCGGCGCGGCGAGTTGCCCCCAGAGGAAAACGGCGACCAGACAGAGTATCCCCATTGTGAATGCTCCGCTCATGACGCTTTGCGTGCATAAGCGGCTTCCCAATCCTGTTACCGGAGAGGGAGGCGGCATTCTCGCCTACTGCCAGGAACTTCTGCCTTTGC
>CALHCP010000104.1 GCA_937936705.1 uncultured cyanobacterium
ATCATCATGGGCAGTGATTCGGATTTGCCGGTAATGCAGGCCGCCGCCCAAGTATGTGAAGATTTTGGCGTGCCCTACGACCTGGGGATTGTCTCTGCCCACCGCACCCCCCACCGTCTGGTTACCTATGCCGAAACCGCCGACCAACGGGGATTCAAAGTGATTATCGCCGGAGCCGGTGGAGCCGCCCATCTGCCGGGGATGGTTGCCTCGCTCACCCCCTTACCCGTGATCGGTGTTCCCATTCCCACCCCCCACCTGCAAGGGGTCGATTCCCTCTACTCGATGGTGCAAATGCCCAAGGGTATCCCCGTCGCTACGGTTGCCATCGGCAATGCCACCAATGCCGGCTTATTGGCCGTCCAAATCCTGGCCACCGGCGACCCACACCTCCGGCAACAGGTGGTCAGCTACCGGCAACGCCTCACCCAACAGGTCATGGAGAAACAAGAACGGCTCAATCAGCAGGGCTGGCGCGCCTACCTCAACCTTTAATCTCAAAAATCTTGGTAATCACATCGGCCACCACCTTATCCGGGGTCGAAGCCCCCGAAGTCACCCCCACCGTAATCGCCCCTGCCGGCAGCCAAGGCTCGGCCACTTCCAGGTAATGCAAATCCGGGCTGAGGGGTTTGTGTTGGACCCGGTTCCCCGGCCCAATTCGGTCGGCACTGTCAATATGGTAGGAAGGAATCCCGCGTTCAACGGCAATTTCCTGGAGATGGGTCGTATTCGACGAATTAAATCCCCCGATCACCACCATCACATCCAAGGCATCCTCCACCAAATCAAACATGGCATCTTGGCGCTCTTGGGTGGCATCACAGATGGTATTAAAACTGAGGAAATGCTCGTGCAAATTCACCGGTCCATACTTTTGCAGCATGGTGCGTTCAAATAACTTACCGATGGCCTCGGTTTCACCCTTGAGCATCGTCGTTTGATTGGCAACCCCCACCCGTTCTAAATGTTGATCCGGGTCAAATCCTGGGGAGTAAGCATGGCGAAACTTCGCTAAAAATTCCTGGCGATCCCCCCCGTGCAAAATGTAGTCGGCTACATACTGAGCTTCTTGCAAATTCAAGACCACCAAATACCGCTCGGCGTGGGAACTGGTAGCAATCGTTTCCTCATGTTTATACTTGCCGTGAATAATGGAGGTATAGCCCCCTTTGCGGTGCTTGCCGACCCGATTCCAGACCTTAGAAACCCAGGGACAAGTCGTGTCCACAATGATACACTCCCGCTCATGGAGCAATTCCATTTCCTGCACACTCGCCCCAAAAGCCGGTAAGATGACCACCGCTCCCCGTTCTACCCTGCTAAAATCCTTTTTTCCCTCGGCTCCCACCGGGATAAATTCAATCTGCATCTGGCGTAAATTCTCATTGACCGATGGGTTGTGAATAATCTCATTCGTAATCCAAATCCGGGCATCGGGAAACTGCTTGCGCGTCTCATAGGCCATGGCAATGGCGCGCTCTACCCCCCAGCAAAACCCAAACGCCTCCGCCAGGCGAATGGTGACCTCCCCTTGCGTGAGGGTGTAATTTTGACTGCGAATCCGCTGGATCAGGGGGCTTTGGTACTCATTTTGTAACACCGGCTCAACTTCGGCCTCCCGCCCAAAACTCTTGCGGAAGTAGCGGTCAGAATCCCGCAGACTTTGACGGAGGACACGGGGGTTCATAGGAATTAAGTACCATCACGCACTACACTTTGCATGATAATGGACTTCCCCCACTTCTGGTACAAATTATTTTAGGTTATAATCAGTAATTGCCCGCCGGGATAGCTCAGTCGGTAGAGCAGAGGACTGAAAATCCTCGTGTCACCAGTTCAAGTCTGGTTCCTGGCATCCCTATTCCCCCCTCAATACAGCCAGCGAGCCATCCTGTGTACGCCCAGGGTTTGCCGCTGTTGGGGACTGTTGCTCGAGAGCGGTGGAGTCCTCAGAAGTGCCCCTGGGATGGGCGGATGTGAACCCATCCGAGCCGGGGGTCTCTCCTGAACAGTCAAGGGAATCGGGCATAACCCCATTATTCTATGGAGCATGAGGGGTCGCCGCCACCCTCCTGGGTTTTCCAATCCGGTCACATGCGGACAGAATGCTATGGTGTAATCAATGCCCTAATTTGCCAATTACCATGGTTGCGATTACCTCAACTTGGAGCGTTCCCACCCAAGAGGATTTGCCCTGCGATGACGGTATCCCCATGGAAAGCCAACGCCACAAAATGCAGATGGATTTACTGATTGATGGCCTGACAAGCTGGCTTGACCAACGGGATAACGGTTACGTAAGCGGCAATATGTTTATCCATTTCAGCTTGGAGCAGGTACGCAATCAGGACTTTCGGGGGCCGGATGTTTTTGTCGTATTAGGTGTCCCCAAAAAGGAGCGCAAAAGTTGGGTCGTTTGGGAAGAAGGGAAAGCCCCGGATATTGTGATCGAACTTTTGTCGGAAAGCACCATAGACGTCGATAAAGGCATTAAAAAACAAATCTATCAAAATCAAATGCGGGTGCCGGAATACTATTGGTATGACCCCTTTAACCCGGATGATTGGGCCGGATTTGTTCTCAATCATGGAGAATATGAACCCATCCCCGTCAATGCCGATGGCTATTTAGAAAGTCCCGGCACGGGATTGGTTCTCCGGCGCTGGACGGGGGATTACCGAGGCGTGCATACGACCTGGCTACGTTGGGCCAATCGGGATGGAGCCGTGCTCCCTACCGCGCCGGAATGGGCACAGCAGGCTCAACATCAGCTGGCTTTGGTCGAGCAAAAAGCCGCTTTGGCGCAACAACGGGCAGACCTAGCCGAACAACGGGCGGCACGTTTAGCCGAAAAATTACGAAAATTGGGAATCGATCCCGATGCAAGCGAGTGATTTATGAATCGAGATGTTGCCGACCTGCGGTTGAACTACACCCAAAACGCCTTACTCACCGCCGACCCCGACCCCTGGGTGCAATTCCAGCAGTGGTTTGCCGAGGCCTGCGCCGCGCCCATCCGTGAACCCAACGCCATGACCCTGGCGACGGTGGATGCCCAGGGGCACCCGGATGCCCGCATTGTCCTGCTGAAGGGGTTTGACCCGCAGGGATTGCAATTTTTTACCAACATGAACAGTGCCAAGGGGCGGGAATTGGCGCAGCAGCCCCAAGCGGCCTTGGTGTTTTGGTGGGAACCCCTGGAACGGCAGGTGCGCTTTCGGGGCGAGGTGACCCCGTTACCGCCGGAATTATCCGATGCCTATTTCCGCCAACGCCCGCGGGATAGCCAACTGGGGGCTTGGGCTTCCCCCCAGAGCCAAGTCATCCCCAACCGAGAAGTCCTGGAGCAGCGCTTCGCCCAACTGGCACAGGAGTACGCCGGGCGAGAAATTCCCCGCCCCCCCCACTGGGGCGGCTATCGCCTGGCGCCCCACACGATTGAATTTTGGCAGGGTCGCCCCTCCCGCCTCCACGACCGCATCTGCTATCACCGGCAACCGGCCGGCACTTGGCGGCAAACCCGCTTGGCTCCCTAGTCATTCGCTAAACCGTTTGCCGTGAACAGTTCTCTCCCTGTGCTACTGATAATAAACATCTAACCCGGTTTTGGATGCTTCACTTGGCACATTGTCAAGAAATCGTTTATATTTCTTAACATCAGTGTCATATTCATTAACCGGGATGGTCTTTTCTTTTCCGGAAGGAGGTAGCGATGGATCAGCCGATTGAGTTGTCCCTCGAGCAGCAGTTCAGTCTGCGCTCGTTTGAAACGCAAGTGCAGCAGATGAGCCGGGAGCAAGCCCAGGAGTTTCTGGTCAAGCTCTACCATCAGATGTTGCTCAAGGAGAAGATGTACCAACATTTTCTCAAGTTTCAGTGGGGGCTAGAGCCGGGCGTGTAGCCAGGGGATAACCGCGGTTTCTGGTCGGGTTCCCTCAGGGGGGAATGGGGCTAGGAGTCGGCGGAACCCATCTCAGAAAGTTTACAATTGTCTATCATGGGTTCTTACAGGCGGTGTGTCCGAGGGTGGATTTGCCAAAATTCCGGAAGCATTGGCGGCTCTGCGCGCGGGTCAAGCCATCATTGTTGTGGACGATGAGCAGCGGGAAAACGAGGGAGATTTAATCTGCGCTGCCCAGTTTGCCACTCCCAGCATGATTAATTTTATGGCGGTGGAGGCGCGGGGATTAATCTGTTTAGCCCTGACGGGGGAGCGGTTGGATGAATTGCAGCTGCCCCTGATGGTGACCAATAATACCGATAGCAATCAAACGGCGTTTACGGTCAGCATTGATGCCGCGCCGGTGTGGGGGGTAACGACAGGGATTTCGGCGGAAGACCGCGCCAGAACCATTCAGGCGGTGTTGCACCCCCACACCCGTCCCGAAGATTTGCGGCGACCCGGGCATGTGTTTCCGATTCGCGCCAAACCGGGGGGGGTGTTGGAGCGCGCCGGTCATACGGAAGCGGCGGTGGATTTGGCGCGTTTAGCCGGTCTCTATCCGGCGGGGGTGATCTGCGAAATTCAAAACCCGGACGGTTCGATGGCGCGGCTGCCGGACTTGTTTACCTACGCCCGCAAACACCATCTCCTGATGATCAGCATTGCCGATTTGATCCAATACCGTTTGCACCATGAGCGGTTCGTGGTGCGTCAGACGGTGGCAGCTTTGCCGACGGAGTTTGGCCAGTTTCAGATTTACGGCTATCGCAACCAGCGGGACGGGTCGGAACATGTGGCGATTGTCAAAGGTGACCCCGGCCAGTTTCCCCACCGGCCGGTGTTGGTGCGGGTGCATTCGGAATGTCTGACCGGCGATGCCTTGGGTTCCCTGCGGTGCGATTGTCGGCGGCAGTTGCAGGCGGCCTTGAAAATGATCGAACACGCCGGGCAGGGGGTGGTGGTGTACCTGCGGCAAGAGGGGCGGGGCATCGGCTTAATTAACAAACTGAAAGCCTATGCCTTGCAGGATCAGGGTTTGGATACGGTCGAGGCCAACGAAAAGCTGGGGTTCCCCGCCGACTTGCGCAACTACGGGGTAGGTGCCCAAATCCTCTGTGATTTGGGCGTGAGTCAAATTCGCTTGATTACCAACAATCCCCGCAAAATCGCCGGGTTGCGCGGCTACGGGCTAACGGTGGTGGAGCGGGTGCCCCTGATGGTGGAAGTCACCCATTACAACCTGGATTACCTCACCACCAAGGCGGATAAATTGGGGCATTTACTCCTGCAAACCCACCTGCTCACCCTGGGACTCCACTGGCAGGTGCTTCCCAGCCCTACGGAGCGCTACACCTATTTGGAGAAATTGCGCCATCTGGCCGCCGCCTACGACCTGCGTTTGCGGGAAGCCACTCGCTCGGTAGCGACTGCCGTGTTTGACCAGGCGGAATTGATTGTGCATCTGGGGTTTGACCAGCCGGATTTGGCTTCCCCCGATTGGTATCGGCAGCCGGAACATCCCTATACTCAGGCGATTACCCAAGTCCTGCAGCAAATCCGCACTTGGCCGGGGTTAAAAGCAGCAGAGTTTTTGCTGGCGACCGGCTCTGACCCACTGCTCAACCTCCAGGTGCAACTGGATCGCCACCCCTATCCGACGGATGCGGAATTGACCACCCAGGTTATTTACCACTGGGCGTTTGGATAAGCCCGCCCCCCAGCAGGAGGTCGTCGTGGTAAAAGACGGCGGCTTGTCCCGGCGTGACGCCGAATTGCGGTTCGGCAAACTTCACTTCCACCTGCCCCTCATCGGTGGGAATCACCCAGCAGTCCACCGCCGGGGCTTGGTAGCGGATTTGCACCTGCGCCGCTAAGGGTTGGCTGGGCGGGGCGATGCTGACCCAATTCAAGCGTTGCACGGTACAGCCCGGCGCCAGGGCTTCGCTGCGGGAACCGACAATCACCCGGTTCTGCGCCGCATCCAGAGCCAGCACGTACAAGGGTTCCGGCGCGGCAATCCCCAGCCCCCGCCGCTGCCCCACCGTGTAGTGATGGATGCCCGTATGATGCCCCAACACCTGCCCTTGCCGGTTGACAATTTCGCCGGTTTGGGGGGGCAGATAGCGATCCAAAAACCCCTGCATCGAGCCGTGCGCTTCAATCAGACACAAATCCTGGCTTTCCGGCTTGTCGGCGGTGGCCAAACCGTACTGCGCCGCCAGTTGCCGGGTTTGGGTTTTGGTGTAGCCCCCCAGGGGAAATACAGTCGCCGCCAACTGCTCTTGACTCAGGGTGTAGAGAAAATAGGACTGGTCTTTGCTGCGATCCACCGCCCGCCGCAGTTCATAGCGTTGGCTGTGGGGGTTGTAGCGAATTTGGGCATAATGCCCCGTAGCGATGCGGTCAATCCCCCAAGTCGTGCGGGCGTAGGCCAACATCGGGCCAAACTTAACCCAGCGATTGCACTGGGAGCAGGGCAGCGGCGTCATCCCCTGGCCATAGCCCGTGACCAAATAATCAATAATCTGGCCGCGAAACACCTCCCGCATATCCACCACCTGATGGGGAATGTTGAGCTGCTCACAAATCCGCGCCGCATCCACCATACCTTCACTACAGCATTGCCCCTTGCCCGGCATCAACCAGAGGGTCAAGCCGGTCACCTCATAACCTTGCGCCACTAAACAGGCCGCCGCCGTGGAGCTATCCACCCCCCCGGACAAACCGACCACGATTCGCTCTTTTGCCATGAATGCTTAACACTGGAAATTTTTAACTTGATCTTCTTTATTATGACAACTGCGTTGGTTGAGCAATGCCGCCGCGCATCCTACGAATGGACGCGAAGCATCATTCGCTAGTTAGCGGCGGATGTGATATAATTCTTCCAGTCAAGTATGGCACTATTGCCCGCCAGAAAAGACTTCTGGGGAACCGGACAGATACAAGACCTGCTTGGCAAGGTACAGCTGAACCTGTAAGTCCTGGCCTCACCCGATTGATAAACGTAGGGAACAGGCCAGAAGTTGGCATGAACAACTTCAACCCAAAACCCACAGGCAGAAATGACCTGGGGTGCTGCAAAGGCAAAAGTTCCTGGCAGCAGGCGAGAATGCCGCCTCCCTCTCCGGTAACAGGATTGGGAAGCCGCTTATGGACGGGAAGCGTCATGAGCGGAGCATTCACGAGAAGCGGTCGCCGAGGCACAGCCCCCGACTTTGGTTCTCCCAAATCTTGGTTCGCCAATTAGGTCACATTGCTACAGCTTAGCCTATGGTCGGGTGTAGTGATTTGTTATGTTGTGCCGATTTCCCACCGATCACCCATCAATCCCCTCAGCCTCCAGCGCCCCTTCACCGACCGCATTGACCACTTGCGACCCTAGTGCTGGCAACATAACAACACGGATGACCAGGCGGCAACCGATCATCCTTCCGTCCCACTGAACCCTATCCGCCGCTCTAGTCCATCCGTTAATTAGATTTTAATTAGATTTTTCATTGTTCCAACGAACCAATTGGTAGACTCCCAGAAGGGTTGAACGTTAGCTTAATGCCTAAAAAAAGGGGACAGAATATGGGATTCTATCCCCAAACAAACAAAAAGAAAACAAAATGATAACCACATTTCCCAGCATTGTCAAATCTATATTGAAGCAACTTTGCCCAAACGACTACCCTGTA
>CALHCP010000105.1 GCA_937936705.1 uncultured cyanobacterium
CGCTTGGTTCCCATAAATATAAATAGAAGTGCCCTATAGCTATTTTTGAAATGACTTCTAATCAAGGTTCCCATAAACCACTTGGTAATGCAGTAATATCTCTTGCCCCCAAGGTTCATAGCTGAGTAGTCGGAGGGTAATCGGTTCGAAAAAGCCGACACCGTCCACCGGTGTTGGTGCCGTTGCCCCCCCGAAAATCAACGGGCAAACCGTCAGCCACAAGTCATCAATCACTTGAGCAGCCAGTAATTCTGCAATCAAACTACCGCCGCCGAGCACCCCGATTCGGCGTAACCCCAAAGCATAAAATTCCGCCAGTAAATCCGGCCAAGGGACATCCCTCCAAATGCGGGCAAACTCTTGACCCACGGCCCACGGTTTTGCCCCCGTTGGACTCGTAACCAACCACCGTTCTACAGGTTGGTGAAAAAAATCTATATGGCGGTCAATTTCCCCGCTGCGAGTACAAATAATATGCAACGTTTGGGGGGATTTTCCCCGCTCAGAACGCATGTGTAATAATGCCGGGTCATGCACCAAGGCAGCACTGCCATGCGCCAACAGGGTTCTTGCCCCTAAAATCACCGCATCACTGTAGGCCACCTGACGTTCCAAGTGGGCACGGTCGGCGGCGGAACCAAACCGGGCGGGCTGCCGCCGGACATCGGCAATTTTGCCATCGGCGGTCATGGCTAAAACGGCGGTCATTTGCGGGCGCATCGGCGTAAGATGAGAGTCATATTGATTGTAGGAGAAGTATGCGCTGTTCCCGGATGTTGCTGGTGACTTTGCGGGAAGACCCGGCGGAAGCGGAAATTATCAGCCACAAATTGCTGCTGCGGGCAGGCTACATCCGGCGGGTGAGCCCGGGGATTTATGTGTACTTACCTTTGCTGTGGCGAGTACTGCAAAAAATTATAAACATTGTCCGTACAGAAATGGAGAAAGCCGGGGCGCAGGAATGTCTTTTGCCGCAACTGCAACCGGCGAGTTTGTGGCAGGAATCCGGGCGGTGGGACACCTATACCCAGGGGGAAGGGATTATGTTTGCGTTAACCGACCGGCAGCAGCGGGAATTGGGACTCGGCCCAACCCATGAGGAGGTGATAACCGATGTGGCCCGCCATCTGATCCGTTCCTATCGGCAACTGCCGCTCAATTTATACCAAATTCAAACCAAGTTTCGGGATGAAATTCGGCCGCGATTTGGGTTGATGCGGGGGCGGGAATTCATCATGAAAGATGCCTATTCCTTTGATGCCGATGAAGCGGGCATGAAACAATCCTATGAGAAAATGTACCAGGCGTACTGCAACATTTTGGAGCGTTGTGGACTGAGTTATCGTCCCGTGCAAGCCGATAGTGGTGCCATTGGCGGTTCCGGTTCCCAAGAGTTTATGGTTTTGGCGCAGGCGGGGGAAGATGAAGTGCTCTATACCCCGGATGGCCAATACGCTGCCAATGTGGAAAAAGCCGTTTCCTTACCCCCGGAGCCGGTGCCTTCCCCGTTTGCTCAACCCGAAAAAAAATTCACCCCCAATACGGCAACGATTGAATCCTTATGTGATTACCTGCACTGTTCTCCCACCCAGGTGGTCAAAAATCTGTTGTATCAAGCGGTTTTGGATACGGGTTTGATGGTTTTAGTCATGGTCAGTATCCGCGGGGATCAAGAAGTGAACGAGGTGAAACTGACCAACGCAATCAGTCGCCTGGCCGGTGATTTCCAGGGGGGGCAAGTCTTAAAGTTAACGATTGCCGATCAAGACAATCAAAACCAATGGGCGAGCCAACCCATCCCCTGGGGCTATCTGGCTCCCGATTTACCGGACGATTATTTGCAAAAGCAGCCACGCCTTCACCCCCAATTCCTCCGTCTCTTTGATGAAACGGTGGTGCGTTTAACCCACTTTGTCACCGGTGCCAATCAGGTCGATCACCATTGGGTGGGGGCTAACTGGGGGCAGCAATTTCCGGCCATTCAGCAGACGGTGGATGTCCGTAAGGCGCGACCGGGGGATCAGGCGGTACACAATCCGCAGCAAATCCTCGAAAGTGCTAGAGGCATTGAAGTCGGCCATATTTTTCAATTGGGTACCAAATACTCGCAGCGGATGGGAGCCACTTATACCAATGAACAGGGGCAGGAATTGCCTTTGGTGATGGGGTGTTATGGGTTGGGGGTGTCCCGCTTGGCGCAGGCGGCCATTGAACAATCCCACGATGACCAAGGGATGATTTGGCCAGCCGCGATTGCGCCCTATCTGGTGATGATTTCCGTGCCGAATATGCAGGATGCGGCTCAGGTGGCCGTCGCGGAAGAACTCTACCAAGCCTTGCAACAGGCCGGCATCGAAACCCTGTTGGATGACCGCCCGGAGCGCGCCGGAGTCAAATTCAAAGATGCGGATTTACTGGGGATTCCCTATCGGATTGTCCCCGGTCGTTCTTTAGCGCAAAATAAAGTGGAAATCGTTACCCGGAAAGGCCGGGTTTCCCAAGAAGTGCCGGTGGCAGAAGTCGTTCGCTTTTTCCGGGAGTTACCACCCCAATGAACCAGCCGCAATGTCAAGTGGTGCATCACGTATTGGGCAGGGTCAGACTGCGTTTGCAGGGGCTGGAGCAAGGGTTATTCCACCTTGAGGCAACCGTTGCTCAATGGCCGGGCATTACCTCGGTGCGCACCAATACGGCGGCTCATTCCTTGATTGTTCACTACGACCCCGGCCACTGGCAGTTAGGGGCTTTATACACAGAAGTAACCCGTTTATTAGACCGATTGGCAACGGGCAAAGATGAGGAATTTTTAGAGGTGGCGGCTGATTATGTGCCGCTTTCGGTGGCGATGTTGGGAGTCAGTTTACTGGCTCTGCCCTTAGAAATTCCGGCATTGCTGGTGGGGGCAGGCTTAACCGTTACGGCTCTCCCGTTTATAACGGAAGCGGTGCGCGGCTTGGCGCAACGGCAACGGATTCAGGTCGAGTTGCTCGACTCCTTGTGGATGGGACTGCACACGCTGCGGGGGGAATGGGTCGCCCCGGCGCTCCTGATGGTGGGGGCGGATTTGCTCGGACGTTATAAACACCATCTCCAGGTGCTGGATGAACGCAATCTGGCCACGCAAACCCAAGCAACGGTCATGCACCTATCGGAACAACTACTACCCCCCACCTTACTGAGTAGTTCGCTGATTTGGCTGGCTACCGGTTCTTTGGCGGCGGGGTTACCCCCTTTGCAATTGGATTTTGCCACACCGCTGCGGGTGGTGTTGCCGCTGGCGGTGCATCAGGGATTAGTCCAAACGGGTTTGCCGGATGGGGCTACCTTGGAAACACTGGCGCAACTGCGGCATCTCACCGTCGCCCCGGCGTTGGCAGGGGATGCTCTGATTGAGGCGCTGCAGCAACGGGGAGTCAGGGTGACGGTGGCGCCTACCCCCTGGAGGGCGGGAGCGTTTTTAGAAGCAGCCGGCCAGACCTGGCAATTAACCCTGGCCGAGGGGAAGACCATCACGGTACCACCGGAGCAATTGATCCCCATGCTAGATGCCGCTCAAGCCACGTTGAAGCGACTGTATCAAGCGATTGCCATGGTAACGGTGCCCAACTTGGCCGTGGTGACGGCGGGATTATTCTGGGGACTGCCTCCGGTCGGGGCGGTGAGCACCAATCTCCTGGCCACCCTGGCGGCACTCTGGCACTGCGGCTTACTGGTGCCGGAAGCATTGCCGGCCACCGTACCGGTCTTAGAATTGTCCCGCTAGGGCAGCCGTACAGCGTTCACACAGCCCTGGATGAGCCGGGTCATGCCCCACCTGTTCGGAATAATTCCAGCAGCGTTGACACTTTTTCCCCCGCGCCAATTGCATGGCAATTTCCCAGGGGGCAGCGGGATGACCCGGATGACCCAGGTGTAACGTCACTTGCGAAACTAACAACAAATAACGCAATTCATCCACCCCATTGGTCGGGGTATTCAAGGCCTCTAATTGGGAGAACAAGGCGGGGTCAGCTACCCGTAAATGAATTTGCGCTTCTAGGGACGAACCGATGGTTTTTTCGCTGCGAGCCGACTCTAAGACTTTATTCACATCGGTACGCAATTCCCGCCATTGTGACCAGGTTTCTGCCAATGCCGGCTGCTGCCACTGTGCGGGTAATTCCGGCCAGCGGGTGAGAAATACGGATTTAACCCCCACCTCGTAGGGGATAAATTGCCAAATGTCTTCCGCCAGATGCGATAACACCGGGGCAATTAACTTGGCCAAAGTTTCGACCACCATAGCTAAAACCGTCTGACAACTGCGCCGCCGATAACCGGCTGCGGCACTAATGTATAAACGGTCTTTGGCAATATCGAGGTAAAAATTGGATAAATCCACGGTACAAAAGTTCTGAACCGTTTGGAAGAAATGGTAAAACTGAAACTTCTCGAACGCCTGGGTCATTTCCTGGGTGACCTCGAATAAACGATGCAATAGGTAACGGTCTAAGGCAGGCAATTCCGAGTAGTCAATGGCGTGCTTTTCGGGAATAAAATCGTAGAGATTACTCAGTAAAAAACGGGCTGTATTGCGAATTTTGCGATAGACATCGGCCATTTGATTAAGGATGGTATTCCCCAACGGCACATCATCGGCATAGTTGACGGAAGCCACCCACAAACGTAAAACATCGGCGCCGTAAGCCGGTTCTTTTTGCGGATTTTTGCCGCCGTTAATCACCAATAAAGGGTCAACCACATTGCCCAGGGATTTGCTCATTTTTCGTCCCTGTTCATCTAAGACAAATCCATGGGTTAACACCCGTTTATAGGGAGCAAAACCATGCACCGCGACACAGGTTAATAAACTGGACTGAAACCAACCCCGGTGCTGGTCGGAACCTTCTAAATACAAATCCGCCGGGTAATGCAACTCCGGCCGTTCTCCTAAGACCGCCGCCCAGGAGGAACCGGAATCAAACCAGACATCCATGGTGTCCGTCCCCTGGCGATAGCTGCGGCCATCCTGGTGATATTCCGGCGGGAGTAAGGCTTCCAGCGGCAATGTCCACCAGGCATCGGCACCGTGTTGACGAATCAGGTTTTGCACGTGTTGAATGGTGGCGGCATTTAACAGCGGTTCATCGGTTTCGCAGTCATAGAAAACCGGGATGGGCACGCCCCAGGTTCTCTGGCGAGAAATACACCAATCCGTGCGTTCTTGCACCATGGCCGTAATGCGATTTTCACCTTGGGGGGGAATCCATTGCACCTGTTGGATGGCCTGCAAGGCCAATTCTCGGAAGCCGCTGACCGAGGCAAACCACTGGGCGGTGGCGCGAAAAATGGTCGGTTTCTTGGTGCGCCAATCGTAGGGATATTTGTGTTGATACGGTTCCTGTTTGACGAGTAAATTCACCCGTTGGAGGGCAGCAATAATGGCTTGATTGCCCTCTTGCAAAACCGCCAAACCGCTGAATGGCCCCGCCTCCGCCGTGAAACAGCCGGCATCATCCACCGGCGAAAGGAGAGGCAAACCATACCGCTGTCCTACCGCATAGTCTTCCGTCCCGTGCCCCGGTGCGGTATGCACTAAACCCGTGCCCGAGGCCACCGTGACGTGTTCCCCCAAGGTCACGATACCCTGACGGTCAAACAGGGGATGTTGGTAGTGACAAAATTCTAAAATCTTCCCCGGAAAGGTGCGAACCATTTCCACTTCGGTATCGGTAATCTGTTGCCATTGCTTCACTAAATCGGCGGCAATAATCACCGGCGGATCGCTGGCATTTTGCACCACCGCATAGGTGATTTCCGGATGCACGGAAACGGCTAAATTGCCCGGCAACGTCCAAGGGGTAGTGGTCCAAATGGCCAGATAAAGTTCGCCGCTGAATTCCCCCAAAACCGGCTGGGCTGAGGGGGTTAATGCCGTGAGGCGAAAGCGGACATAAATACTGGGGGAGATGTGCCCTTCGGGATATTCCAGTTCGGCTTCGGCGAGGGCGGTGCGGGAACTGGGACTCCAATGCACGGGTTTGAACCCCCGGTAAATATACCCCTTGAGCGCCATCGCGCCAAACACGCCGATTTGCGCCGCTTCATATTCCGGTTGCAAGGTTAAGTACGGGTGTTCCCAATCCCCCCATACCCCACAGCGTTGGAAGCTCTTTTTTTGCCGCTCCACGGCCGCCAGGGCATAGTCCCGGGCCCGGTGCCGCAGTTCCAGGGGGGTGAGCTGTTGGCGCACCGCCGGGGGGAGTTCCTGCAACACCTTGAGTTCAATCGGCAAACCGTGACAGTCCCACCCCGGTACGTAGAGAGTACGGTAGCCCCGCAGGCGCTGAAATTTGTTGATGATGTCCTTGAGAATTTTGTTGAGCGTGGTGCCCATGTGAATATCGCCGTTGGCGTAGGGGGGGCCATCGTGCAGGATAAAGGTGGGGGCGTGGGGGTCAACGGTTTGGGGAATGCCCTCGTTTTGCCAAAAGGCTTGAATTTCCGGTTCCCGAACGCTGGCGTTGGCCCGCATGGAAAAGTCGGTTCGCGGTAAATTCAAGGTGTTTTTGTAATCGCCCCCCCATTCCGCCATGATTGCCGATTGGCCGATTGGCCGATTGAATGACTGTTCCCTATTGTAACGATATGGGGGTCGCCCTTAGATGCCCCCCAAATTGGGGATTCGTAGCGGCGGATACGAAATCATCGGGTTAACAGGGGTATTGTAAGGACTTAGCGTAAGCTATTCCAACCCTCCGATTGACGATTTTAAGTGGCCTCTTCTGTGGAGGCACTTTTTGTATGTAGGGTGAGATAGGCGCGCAAGGCGGCGGCACTGAGGGGGGGGACGAGGGCATTGCCCTGCAGGGCGGCACAGCCTAATTGTTGTAAGTCGGTCTTCTGCTCGTGGGTTTCCACGCCGGTAGCGATAGGGGTGATGCCCAGGTTTTGGGCGAGGACGATGATCGCCTGGACGAGCCGTTGCGACGCGGGTTGTTGCTCTATCTGGCTGATCAAACCGCAGTCAATTTTCAGGGCGGTCACCGGCCAGGTGGATAGCCGACCGAGGCAGTTTGAGCCGGTGCCAAAGTCATCTAAGGTCAACCCCACCCCCAGGCTCCCCAAAGCTGGGCACAATTCGGTGTGGCTGTGCAGCGTCTGTTCGGACAATTCCAAGCGCAGGCGGGCGGGCGGCAGGCCGCTGGTACGGAGAACATCCTGCAGGTGATGGAGAAAATCCGCCTGGTTGATTGCCGCTGCCGATACATTGACACTGAGGTATAGGGTCGGCCATGCGGCTATCTGGGCTGCCGCTGTGGCCAATACCCACCCGTCCAATTGCGCCATCAATCCGGTTGGCTCGGCGTAGGGCAGAAATTCATCGGGTCGCAACCGCCCCCGCTGGGGATGATGCCAGTGCACCAGGGCTTCCACCCCTAAAACCCTTTCCCCAACTGCCGCCAGGATGGGTTGGTAATAGACCTGGAATTGCCCCTCGGCCAAGGCGGTGCGGAGTTCTTGTTCCCAGTGCCGGTCAGCCATCGCCTGGGTAAACATTTCCGGGGCAAAGACCACATAACGGGCACGGCCTTGGTTTTTGGCCTGATACATGGCAAGGTCAGCATCCCGGAGCAGTTCTTCGGGGGTGCGATAACCGGGATGGCTGAAGACGACCCCGATGCTGGCCTGAGAGGTGATGGTTTGCCCGGATAGGGTCAGGGGTTGCGCAATCATCTGCTGGAGTTCAGCCACCAACTTGTCGGCCTGTTTCCGGCTCAAGGGACTTAACAACAGGGCAAATTCATCGCCCCCCAGGCGAGCCACCGTATCGCCCGCCCGCACCACGGAGCGCAACCGTTGGGCGATGGTCACCAACAGTTGATCCCCGGCTTGGTGGCCGAGGCTGTCGTTGACCGCCTTGAACCGGTCTAAATCCAAAAACAACAGGGCAAAACCCGCTTGTTGATCCCGCTGATACCACGCCAGGACTTGCTGTAAGTGGTCTAAAAACAGGGTGCGATTGGGCAAACCCGTCAGGGGGTCGTGCAGGGCTTCGTAGAGCAGTTGGGCTTCGGCCCGTTTTTTTTCCGTGATGTCCCGGCCAATCCCCTGCACTTCCCACAGACGTTCCTGTCGGTCATACACCCCCCGAATGCTCCACTCGTACCACCGTTCAGGCTGCCCCTGGGTACGGCACTCCAGGCTAAAGGTCGGGGTGCCGGGGGTGAGAGCCTGTAACCGAGACTGGAACCGTTCTTGATCCTGGGGGTGAAACGGATGGGTAAAGGGACGATGCAGCAATTCCGCCTCGGTCCGCCCCGCGTAGCTACAAAAGGCCGGATTGACAAACGTGAGTTCCCCGTTGGCCTTGGCACGGTAGATCAATTCGGTTTGGCCTTCCACCACCATGCGCAGGCGTTCTTCGCTGGTTTGCACCGCCTGGAGCAGATTCATTTCTTCGGTAATATCCAGGCAGACGCCCACCACCCGCACCGGTTGCCCCGCTTCATCCCGGAGCAACTGGCTGGTGGATTGCAGCCAGCGGCACGTGCCATCGGCGACCAAAACCCGGTGGCGGTGTTCCATGCGGTCAATTTCCCCCCGTTGATAACGTTGGCGGATGTCTAAGGCTACCGGTAAATCCTCCGGGTGCATACTTTGCAAACTGCTCAAACCGGGCAGGCGCAGGGTCACGGGTTCCTCCGGTGGGTATAACCCGCTATCCTGGCTGTAGCGACTGACTTCGGTCACATCGGTAGCAATATCCCACTCCCACACCAAAATACCGGCGGTTTGGGCAGCCAATTTCAGGCGGGCTTCACTGCGGCGCAGGGACTGCTGCGCCATCACCCGGTCGGTCACATTCACCAGTTGGGAGAGGAACAGCACCGGCTCCTCATCCCGATTGCGGGCGATCACCACCTTGTTCAATAGGACGTACAGGGTCTGCCCCGGTTGGGGACATAGGCGCAACTCCAGAGTGATCTGGGGCACCTCATCGCGCCAAAGCTGGCGATTGAGCCGTTCATACAATTCCTGGTCATCCGGGTGGATAAAATTGCGGCAGTCTTGGGATAACAGGGGTTCTGCCTCGGAGCCCAACAATTCGCACAAGGCGGGATTCACCCGCAGAAACCGCCCCTCCGTATCGGTGATGGACATGGCCGCCGGGGAACGCTCAAAGGTGAGGCGAAACTGCTCCAAACTCTGGTGCAACGCCTGCGCCATGCGCCGGTTTTCCGTCACATCCTTGACGGTGAGCTGCACGGCGGTCTGTCCCGGCAGGGGCAAGGGTTGCCCATAGCATTCCACGGACAGCAACATCCCATCCCGATGCCACAGCCGCAGTTCGTAGGGATGCCCCGCCCATCCCGGCTTTTGCCAATACCGGTAGGCGTGGCGCAATTTCTGCCGGTCTTCCCGATGCACCAGCCGCAGCAACTGCCGGGCGCTAAAACTCTCCAATTCCGTGCGCCCATAACCGAGCATTTGACACAAGGCCGGATTCACCAGGTGTAACTGCCGCCGTTTCAAGATGGCAATGCCCAGGGGTATGGCTTCGAGGAGTAACCGCTGCGTCGCCTCCCCCTGCAACCGCTGGCGCACATCCCGCACCGCACTCCGCAACAGGGAACGCCCCTTCCAGGTAAACAAGCGCGCCGTAATTTCCACCGGGATCGTCTGTCCACCCGCCGGTTGCACCTGGGCAGGGACTCCCCGCTCCCCCGTACCGCCCATCTGCACCCAGTAGTAAAAATCCCGGCGCAGGGTGGCCTGTTCCGCCTGGGGATGCAATTCCCATTGGTAACGCCCGACCAACTCGGCTCGGGTTTGCCCGGCTAAAATTTCCGCCTGGGGACTGACCTCCACGATCCGGCCGGTCTGGGCATCGCTGACCCAAACGGCATCGCTGGAGGCTTCTAATAACTGGCGGTATTTTTCCTCCGAATCCTGCACCGCCTGGTCCAGCCGCCACTGGCGCAACGCCTGCGCCACCGCCGTTCCCACGGAGGCCAACAGATTCACTTCGGTTTCCTGCCACTGCCGCACCCGGTCACAGGCATCAAAGCCGATGAAGCCGTACAGTTCTTCCCCCGCCCGCAGCGGTACGACCAAGATACTTAAAATGTCCTGCGCCGTGAGCACATCCTGCTCCCCGGGGGGGAAATCGGCAATGGCTCCGTAAAGCGGCTCCCCACGGCCCAATCGCTCCAACCACCGGCCAAACCCCATCTCCACATAATCCCAGTTTTGCCACCGGGGATTATCCAATTCGGGCGTCACCCCGGGGGCACACCATTCCGCCTTTTGATCCGCCAATACCCGTCCCTGCTCCCCCCGATGATGCTCAAAAATGTACACCCGGGAGACCCCCACCGTCTCGCCCAGTTGCTGCACAATCCGGTTATACACCGTGCGCGGGTCATCAACCGCCAACAACCAGTTTTGCATCTGCACAATCGCGCGCAGGGCGTTTTCCAGTTGGCTTTGGCAGGTGACCTCTTGGATGACGACCAGCCCCTGTTGCTGGGGCAAAGGCACCAACCGCGCCGCCCAAGTTTGCCGGTTGTGGGCGAAACGAAACTCGCTCAATTCCGCCCCCTGCTGGATAGCATGCAAGGCTTGGGTAAACGGTTCAGCGGCCGTCGGGGGTAAGACCTGGGTCAGCCGCTGCCCCACTTGGTCAGCCGCACAAGTATCCAAGCAGTCCAAAATCCGCCCTTCCCGGTCAAACCGATAATACCGATCCGGCAGTGCCCGGAACACCCCCCGCAATTCGGCGTGTTTTTGGGTCAACAGTTGCAGAGTGCGCTTGCGTTCGCCCACATCCCGCAGATTGAGAACCATCCCCTGCAGATTGGGGTCGTCATAGCCCGGATGGCCCACCGCCTCCAGGTCACACCACGCCCCCTCCGGGCGTTGATAACGAAATTCCCAGCACACCCGCTCGGTGGGGGGTTGCCTCAACAGCGCCTCACTGTTTGCCCGTTCCTCCGGGTGAATCCGGGTGCAAAACCACTGCCCCAGCAGGTCATCCGGGTCATACCCCAACACCCTCCGCACCGAGGGACTACAGTAGGTGACCAAGCCCTGCCGATTAACCACCATAATCACATCCCCGCAGTCGCGCAAAAGGGCAGTAAACTGTTCCTGCTGGCGACGCAGACTGCTCGCCAGCGCTTGTACTTGCTCCGCCTGCTGGCTGACCGTCTGCCGCAAATCCGCCACCCCCTGTTGCCAATACAGGGGCTGCCCGTACCGTTGCCAATCCCGGGGCGTGAGCCAACCCACCACCAGCCCCGCCGCATCCGTAACCAACACCCATTCCCGGTGGTAGGGATAGGCTTCATATAGTGTTGTGGTCGCCGGTAACAGTCGCACCGGACGCATCACCGCCTGTACCGTGGCACCGGTTTGCCATACGTCCCGCCAGTCCAGCCAACCCAGCGCCAATCGGGGCGTTTGCGGATGCGCCACCAGGAGGCAGGCGTTTTCCTCCTGAGCCAGCAAATCCCGCGCCTGCGCCACCGGCAATTCCGGGGGAACGGTCACCACCCGCGGGTTCATCAGCTGAGCAATCGTTTGGTTTTGCCACAGGTCATACCCCTGCTGGAGCCGCAGCCAGCGTTGCCGCTCCCACACCCCCAAACATTCCCCCGCTTCCCCCACCACCAGCACATACTCCCGCTCGCCGGTTTTTGCCCCAATCCGCTCCGGTTGCTCCAAATCCGGCAGCGTCAAGGGTTCCCCCGACCGTACCAACTCCCCTAGGGTGGCCCCAGCCGCTGCCCCCAATAATTCCCGCTGGGTAATGATTCCCAAGGGTTGACGGCGAGAACCGACCACCGCCCAAGTGCGCTCGGTCATCAATAGAACGGCAATCCCTGCGGCTACCGGCAACTCCCCCGGCAAAATCAAGGGAAATTCACCGATGCGGTCTTTCGACCCGGGTTGCACCGGTTGTTTTGTACCAACATCAAGCCAGGGAATCACCGTACTGCATAAAGTTTTTCATTACGATAGCGCAGAAAGTTAGCCCGCCTGCTGCCCAGGCGCAGGGTGAGCCAGTAACGCCTGCGCATTGCGCCGCCACATCGCCGGTTTGATCCGCCGCAATGCCGACCCCCGCAGCGTGCGATCCCAGGTTTGCCCATCCAGTTGCGCCCAGACCCGCAGTGACCAAGCCGGCAGCCGGGGCGCCAATTCCTGAATATCCGTCGGTTGGGCAAAACGTTGGTTCCAGGGGCACACCTCCTGACAAATATCACACCCCGCCAACCAGCCCTGCAAATGCGGGACAATCTCTGCCGGCAACTCCGGCTGCCGGTTCTCAATCGTGTGATAGGCAATACACCGGCGGCTATCCACCACAAACGGCGCGACAATCGCTCCCGTCGGACAGGCGGTCAAACAGCGGGTACAAGTACCGCAATGTTCCGTGTGGGGGGCATCGGGTTCCAGGGCTAACGTAGTCAAAACTTCGCCCAACACCACCCAGGAGCCGTACTGCCGGGTAATCAAATTGCTATTTTTGCCTATCCAGCCCAGCCCTGCCCATTCCGCCCAGAGCTTATCCTCCACCGGCCCCGTGTCCACATAGATACGGGTTTCCTGGTCAGGCTCCTGTTGTTTTAACCAATGCGCCAGTGCCTTGAGCCGCCGACCCACCACCCGATGGTAATCCCTGCCCCAGGCGTAGCGGGCAATTTTCCCCACCGGCGGCTGTGTCCCCGGCCAGTAATAATTCAACGCCACCGCAATCACCGAGCGCACCCCCGGCAACACCCACTCAAGCTGCTGCCGACGCTCATCGGTCAACCAGACCATATCCGCCTGATACCCCGCCGCCAACCACTCCCGCAAATAGGAACGGGGCGCCGGATCGACCGCCGCAATGCCCACCCGATGAAACCCCAGGCGTTGGGCTTGCCCCTTCACCACTTGGGCAGAGAGCATGACTTTCCTAACGATGCTTTTGAATTTGGGCAAGAGACGGCGCATCAAATAATAGTGTTTCCCGCACCGCCAGCACCGGGAAGCGCAGCTGAACATTCCCGGTACTCCCTTGTTTTTGTAAAAATTGGCTGACTTTTTCACCCAATTGCCCCTGCGCCGCCACATCCCGATCGACATAATGCAGGGTGTAATTGATCCCGGCTGCCGCCAGTTCCGCCACCAAGCGGTCCGCCTTTTGTTGCTCCAGAGCACAGGTCTTTGCCGAAAGCGCATACACCGTCACCGCCGTTGTCCCGGTTGCGCCCACCCCACGGGATTGCCAATGCTGCCATCCCAGCAAACCCGCACCCACCAGCGCCATCAGCAACCACCGCCCCATCATCACCTCAGCGGGGAAATGTTCCTTTTAATTATAGCAAGAGGTTCCCCCTATACCCATGCCCCACTCACGCCCAAGCTGCTAAAAAATTTTCCGCCTTCTGCCAATGGGTATGTCGCTGTTCAGGACTCATTTTTTTAAGCAGATTCGTCATCATACTTAAGCGAGGATTTTGGCTAAAAAAGTCCTGGTGTTTATCAATAAACCGCCAGTATAGTCCATCCCAAATTGCACACCAATCCCCGGCGGGAAAATCACTCATTTTGCGAATATAATGGGAGCCGCTGATATAGGGTTTCGTGGTCATCCAACCGCCATCACTATATTGGCTCATCCCGTACACATTGGGAACCATCACCCAATCGTAACTATCAATAAAAAGCTCCATAAACCACCGATAAACCGCATGGGGATCGATTTCGCAGAGTAGCATCAAATTTCCCAGAATCATCAAGCGTTCAATGTGATGACAATAGGCAGTCGCTAAAACCCTTTGAATCACATGATCCAGCGGTAATATACCCGTATTTCCCTGATAAAATTGGGCAGGCATCGGTCGGGTATGATTCCAGAAGTTTTGATGGCGCTGAGCCGTCCCCATGCGTAAATACATCCCCGCCATAAATTCTCGCCAGCCAATGATTTGCCGGATAAAACCTTCCAGCGTATTCAATCCCACCGGATAAGATTCGGCATAGTCTAAGACTTGCTGAATCACTTGCTTTGGGGTCAATAAACCGATGTTGAGCATCGGAGTCAAAACACTATGAAAGATAATATCATGCTGAACACTGATGGCATCTTCATAGTCACCAAAATGAGCCAATCGTTGGCAGAGAAAATCCTGCAACCATAATGCTGCTTGCGCGTGGGTAACGGGGTAATGAAAGTTAGCTACAGAACCCCAATGCTGACTAAATCGTTGGGTGACGTAATCCTGGGCTGCTAATACATAGGAGTTTGCCGCTGGCCAGTTGATTTCGGGAATGGCAATTTTTTTAGGTAATTTTTTGCGATTTTCCGGGTCAAAACTCCATTTCCCTCCCACGGGTTTATCCCCGGTGACGAGGATACGCAAGCGTTGGCGCTGCGCAATATAAAACTTTGTTAACGAGTAGGGGGGCTGGGGCGGACATTGCCGGTCAAACCAATCCCAAGGCGTGAGAAATTTAGGGGTAGCCAGTTCAACGATTTGCATCTGATAGTAACGGCACCATTTTTGCAGTCGTTTGGTCAAGATATTATCGATCAACTCACAGAGATAAATCACTTGGATTTGATGGGTTTGCAAAGGTTGAAATAAATAGTTCATCTGGGGGTCAGATTGGTAGGGAATATAAATCACCCGATAACCCTGTTGTTTTAATTCCTGTTGGTAGGCTTGCATACTAGCGCGATGGAGAACCAATTTTTTCTGATGAAATTGCGCCGGGTAATAGTAATCTCGAAAAAACAGTTGTTCTTCTACCAAAAAAACCAACCGTTCGGGCTGTAAGCCTGGATGATTTTGAAACAACTGATCCGGAAAAATGACGGTGGCGCTTTTCATGTCCAATGCGGCAGGATAACGATAGGATTTGCGTTTTACCCGGCGGTCACAGAGAGCACCCCCGCCCTGGGTTCTCCATCAGCTCGGTAGGCCAGCGAGATGATTTTCTGCGGGTTCCCATCCCTAGAGATGCCCTTATATGGACTCATCATCGGCGGTTAATAAATCCAATTCCTGATGCTGACGACGCCGGGAGAGACTGCGGTATTTGTGACGAGCCAATTTAGGTTCACTGCGACGCTGCCCCATCCCATCCTGCTTATATTTCACCCCGACATCACAGCGTCCCTGCATTTGTTTGAGTATCGCCAGTTCCTGTAATTCTTGCCACCATTGGACGTAATGCTCATAGCGTTCCCAATGTTTATCAATGTTACACCCCGGCTCATCCTGATGCGTACAATCGGCAAATTCACAAGCGGCATTCTGACGGTAAATTTCCGGGAAACATTGGGCGAGTTCAGTTGGCTTCATTTCTAAATTGGGTTGATTAAAACCCGGCGTATCGGCAATCATGCCGCCGGTATCCAAGGGTAATAGTTGAATATGCCGAGTCGTGTGCCGACCCCGCCCCGTCCGCTGCGCCACACTGCCGGTCGCTAAATGGGCACCCGGAATCAGGCGGTTAATCAAACTGGATTTACCCACCCCCGATGACCCGGTGATGACGGTGATTTTATGAGCTAAATGGGCTTTTAATTCCGATAGATTCTGCCCGGTTGTGGTACTGATGATGATGGGTTGATAACCCCAGGCATGTAACTTTTCCTGCCAGTCATCAATGGTTTGACGCTCACACAAATCGGCTTTATTTAAGGCTAAAATAAAGGGCAGTTTGGTAGATTCGGCTTTTACCAAAAAACGACTGAGATGCTGAATTTCTAAGGCCGGTTCCGCCAAGGCCAGCATTAACAGGAGTTGATCCACATTGGCAATGGGGGGCTGATCCAGTTGGTTACGCCGGGGGATAATCTCGCCGATGGCTCCCCGTTTGCTGGCCGGGTCAATTTCTTCCACCAGCACCTGATCCCCGACCAATACCCACTGCCCCGTTTTCTTGAGCCGTGCCCTGGAAGTACAAAGTAATTCACCGTATGCAGAAGTCGCCACCCGATAGAAGTTCGCTTGCGCCGCCGTGACTTGCCCCAGGACTTCCCTCAACATCAGGCTTTGACGGTTAAGATAAAATAATTATCCTGGGGCTGAATCGTCAAGATTTCATACCCCTGTTGCCGCAGACTATCGGGGACGTGTTGCATCGGTTCACCCGCATCTAGCCAAACTTCCAGGGGGGTGCCGGCGGGCAGTTGTTCCAGTTTCAAGCGGGTGCGGACGAAGTTCAGGGGGCAGGGAGTCCCGCGCAAATCCAAACGGGGATTCATCCGAAAATACCGCCGAAGAGGTCACCGATGCCGTGTCTGCTGGTTTTTTCGTGGCGAATGCGTGCCAATTTCTCCAGCAGTTCCCGTTCTTCGCCGCTGATGTGGGTGGGGATTTCCACCTTCACGGTCACGAAATGATCCCCCCGACTCACGGAATTGCCCAGGCGCGGCACGCCCAGATTTTCAAGGCGGAATTCCGTACCCGGTTGCGTCCCGGCGGGAATTTTTAGCTCGTGGGAACCGTCCACCGTCGGCACCGGAATTTGACAGCCCAAGATGGCCTGCAGATAACTGATTTTTACCTCAGAATAAATGTTAATCCCTTCCCGGCGAAATTGCGGGTCGGGCTTGATGCTGAGATAGACATACAAATCACCGGGCGGCCCGCCTTTGGCACCCGCATCCCCCTCCCCGGAAACCCGCAGCCGGGTGCCATTGTCCACCCCCGGTGGGATGGTGATTTTCAGCTTCTTGGTGACTTGATTCACTCCCCGTCCCCCACAGGCCGGACAGGCTTCGTCGATCACCTGCCCCGTGCCGTTACAGGTCGGACAGGTGGTAACTTGGGTAAAACTGCCAAAGGGGGTGCGCGCCGCCCGCCGCACTTGCCCCACCCCGCCACAGGTCGGACAGGTTTTGGGCTGGGTGCCGGGTTTGGCTCCCGAACCGTGGCAGGTGGTGCAGGTTTCCTGGTGGGTTAAGCGAATTTGTTTCTCGCCGCCGGTGATGGCCTCCCGAAATTCCAGCTCCAAATCCAGGCGCAGGTCATCCCCCCGCGTTGGCCCACTGCGCCGCCGTGCCCCGGCGGCCACCCCCCCGGCAAAGCCGCCAAAAAACTGCTCGAAAATGTCGGCAAACCCGCCAATATCGCCAAAATCCTGATAGCCGCCCCCCGGCATACCGGTAAAAGCAGCTTCCCCAAACCGGTCGTAGCGGGCACGGGCTTCCGGGTCGGACAGCACCTCATAGGCACGGTTAATTTCCTTGAACCGCTCCTCGGCACCCGGTTCCTTGTTCACATCCGGGTGATACTTACGCGCCAACCGCCGGTAGGAACGCTTGATTTCCTCGGCATCTGCGCTCCGGGACACCCCCAAAATGTCGTAGTAATCCGCCATAGTACCCACAAACTTTCCTACAGCTTAACAGGTTCTCCCGCCAGGGCGCAGGTAGGGATGTTACGACCGATTCGGCTGGGGACGGACAAAATTCTTGGCCGGGGTGAATGGCTCCACCGGCACGCCCTTGAGAGCGGCCAGCATAAATTGCCGCCAAATGGGAGCCACCAGCCCCCCACCCGTCGCCCCCCCGCCCAAAGGCTGATAGTCATCGTTGCCGATCCAGACAGCAGCGGCCAGTTGCGGCACATACCCAACAAACCAAATATCCCGTTCCGAACTGGTCGTCCCGGTCTTACCCGCCGCCGGTCGCCCGATTTGCGCCGCCGTGCCCGTCCCACTTTCGATCACCGTTTGCAACATATTGTTCAAAGAAGCCGCCGCCCAAGGGTCAAGCACCAACTTGGGTTGGGGCACATTGCGCCACTGCAACTGACCGCTTTGATCCTGCGCCTGCAAAATCACCGACGGCTCGGCATACCAGCCATTGCTGGCAAAGGTGGCATAGGCATTGGCCATCTCCAACGGGGTCAAATCCACCGCCCCCAAAGGCAAAGAGGTCACCGGCAACATCGGGCTGGTAATCCCCAAGGTGCGGCACACCTGCACCACCCGCTCCATCCCCACCTCTTTCCCCAGGCGAATCGCCGGCACATTGCGCGAAGCCGCCAACGCCTGCCGCAGACTGGTATCCCCCCAAAACGAGCCGTCGTAATTCCGGGGCGAATACCAGCCGGAACCATCCCGATAGCTCACCGGGCTGTCACTCACATAGGAATCCGGGGTGTGCCGCCCGGAGGCCAAAGCCGCATAGTACACAAAGGGCTTGAAGGCCGAACCCGGCTGCCGCTGCGCCTGAAATGCCCGGTTGAACTGACTCTTTTTGTAATCCACCCCGCCCACAATCGCCTTGATGTAATGGGTGCGCGGATCCACCGCCACCAAAGCCATCTGCAATTGGGACGAACCCCAACCCTGACTACGCAGGCGGGCATAGTTTTCCCGGACAATCTTCTCCGCCGTAATTTGCAATTGGCTATCCACCGTCGTTTGTACCCGCAAGCCGCCCCGTTGGACTAAATCTTGGCCGAATTTGTCGTAGAGACTTTGTAATGCCAAATCCGTGACATAGGGCAGATTACTCGGCCTAAACGAGGTAATCTGATTCAGATAGATGGGTTCCAAACGAGCCGCCTTGGCCTGCTCCGGGGTGACCCATTCCAGTTGTTCCAACCGTTCCAAAACCACCAACTGCCGCTGTTTGGCGGGGCAAGCATTGGCCAAAGGACGGTCTTGACACAGGGGTTGATTGGCCGGGGCAAAGGGACTGTAAAACTCCGGGGCTTGGATCAAACCCGCCATCAAGGCACCCTCCGCCAGGGTTAATTCCCGCGCCGACTTGCCAAAATAGCTCTGAGCCGCCGTCTCCACCCCGTAATTATTGTGCCCCCAATACACCTGATTTAAGTACAATTCCAGCAATTCATCTTTACTGAAAACCTGCTCTAAGCGCATTGCCAAGACGGCCTCGGCCACCTTGCGGCTAAACACCTGTTCGGGAGAGAGCAAAACATTTTTCACCAATTGCATCGTCAGGGTGGAGCCTCCCTCCACCACGCCACCGGAACGCCAATTGGCAATCACCGCCCGGAGAATACTGCTGACATTGATCCCCGGGTGCGTGTAAAAATGACTGTCCTCAATCCCCAGCACCGCCAACTTAAGCGGGTGGGCAATCTGCGCCAGGGGAACCACCTCCCGGTTAGCCTCCCCGTGAATCGCCGCCAATTCTTTCCCTTTGATGTCGTAAATGTAACTCGTCTGCGGGGGCACATAGGTTCTCAAGGCGCGCACGTCCGGCAGATTGCGAAAACTGTAGGCCAAACCGGCCATCACGCCGGCGGCACTGGCGGTACCCACCAGCACCACCCCCATCAAGGTCACCCCTGTCCAGCGCAAGACCGCGCCCGCCACCCCTACGGCAACAGCCAGAGGCGAAACACGGCGGGCAGACGTAAAGGCTTTACCAGACACAGGCTCAGAACCGGTTGTTAAGATAAACGGTGATTTGATGATGGCACGGGACTATTTGTGAGCATAGCAGACGCAGTGAATTCTGGACTAGTGACCCGTGGGGTGGCCGAGGTGTTCCCCCACCAGCCCGAGAGTGACGACCCCCGCCAATCCTTGGCTCGCTTACTACAGACAAGCGACCGCCCCCTGCGGGTGAAACTGGGGGTGGATGCCACGGGTAGCCAACTCCATCTAGGGCACAGTATCCCCTTACGCAAATTGCGAGCCTTTCAGGAGGCGGGACATACGGCGGTGCTGATTATCGGCGACTTTACCGCCCAGATTGGCGACCCCAGCGGGCGAACCGAAGCCCGTCCCCCCCTGACGGCGGCACAGGTGCAGGCACATGCCCAGACCTACCTGGAACAAATCCGGCCGATTTTGGACTTTAGCACCCCCGGACGCTTGGAAGTGCATTACAATTCCACTTGGCTGGCGCGGCTTGACCTCAAGGAAATCATCCATTTGTTAGGGACGATGACGGTCGGACAAATGTTAGCCAAAGAGGGATTTGCGGAACGCTACGGGCAAAATCACCCCATTTTTCTGCATGAATTTCTCTATCCGTTACTCCAGGGTTATGATTCCGTGGCGATCCAAGCCGATGTGGAATTGGGCGGTACCGACCAGAAATTTAACATTGCGGTTGGGCGGGATTTGCAACGGCATTTTGGGCAACCGCCGCAGTTTGGCCTACTGGTGCCCATTCTCTTAGGCACGGATGGAGTCCAAAAAATGTCCAAATCTTTGCATAATTTTATTGCCATGCAGGATCACCCCAGCGTCATGTACCAAAAGTTACAAAAAGTACCGGATCATTTATTAGCTCAGTATTTTGAATTGCTCACCGATTTACCCTTAACCGACCTGCCCCCCGACCCCAGGGAGCAGCAGAAATTGCTGGCCCATACGGTCACGGCGGGGTATTACGGGGTGGCGGCAGCGGCTCAAGCCGCCTTGGCGACGGCGGGGGAGATGCCCGAATTTTCCCTTCAGGGGGTCACCTTTCCGGTGAAATTGTTTTACCTCCTGGCGGCCAGCGGTCTGTGCAAAAGCAGCAGTGAAGCCCGCCGCCAGATGCAAAGCGGTGCCGTGCGCCTAGATGAGGAACGGATTACCGACCCGGCTTGGGAATGTGCCGACCCCCAACAGCTCGCCGGACGGGTACTCAAGCTGGGCAAGAGCAAATTTGTGCGTTTGACGGCTTAAATTCGCCCCCGATTCAACCTAGATAAAATTTACAATAAAGTTTTAAGATTGTCCCTCGTTTTTGCCGGTTATGACCCCTACGTTTTTGGAACGTCTGCATCATCCCAGTCGCCCGGTCTTGGTATTTGACGGGGCCATGGGTACCAATTTACAGAGACAAAATCTAACCGCAAGCGATTTTGGCGGGGCGCAATACGAAGGCTGTAATGAGTATTTGGTCATCACTAAACCCACTGCCGTCGCCCAGGTGCATCGCAGTTTCTTAGAAGTGGGGGCAGATGTCATTGAAACCGACACCTTTGGTGCGAATGCCATTGTTTTAGCCGAATACGATTTAGCCCATTTAGCCTATGAGATCAATGTCAAAGCGGCGCAGTTGGCCAAATCATTAACCCAGGAATTTTCTACTCCCGAAAAACCGCGTTTTGTGGCGGGTTCCATCGGCCCCGGCACCAAACTGCCGACCCTGGGGCATATTGATTTTGACACCCTGGTAACCAGCTATCAGGAACAGGTGGAGGGACTGCTCGATGGCGGGGTGGATTTACTGCTGTTAGAAACCTGTCAAGATGTTTTGCAAATTAAAGCGGGATTACAAGCGATTAACCAAGTATTAAACCGGCGCGGGCAGCGGGTTCCCCTCATGGTTTCCGTGACCATGGAACAACAGGGCACCATGTTGGTCGGTTCCGATATTGGCGCTGTCGTCGCCATTTTAGAACCCTATCCGATTGATATTCTGGGGTTAAATTGTGCCACAGGCCCAGACTTAATGGAATCGCATATTCAATATCTATCCGAACACGCTCCGTTTGTGATTTCTTGTATTCCCAATGCCGGTTTACCGGAGAATGTCAATGGCCAGGCGGTTTATCGTTTAGAACCCCCGGATTTGGCCGGGGCATTAAAGCATTTTGTAGTGGATTTAGGGGTGCAAATTATCGGTGGTTGTTGCGGCACCCGCCCGGCTCATATTCGCCAATTAGTGCAGTTGTCCCGAGAATTAAAACCGAAAGTCCGCCAAGTCCATTATGTCCCTGCCGCCGCTTCCATTTATACAGCACAGCCTTATACCCAAGATAATTCTTTCCTGATTATTGGGGAGCGACTCAACGCCAGTGGTTCCAAAAAATGCCGCGATTTATTGAATGCGGAAGATTGGGATGGGTTAGTGGCCATGGGACGGGAACAGGTGCGCGAAGGTGCCCATATTCTGGATGTAAATGTGGACTACGTCGGGCGGGACGGCGAACGGGATATGAAGGAATTAGTCTCTCGTTTGGTCACCCAAGTTTCCCTGCCGTTGATGTTAGATTCCACCGAGTGGACAAAGATGGAAGCGGGGCTGAAAGTGGCCGGGGGAAAATGTATCTTGAATTCCACCAATTACGAAGACGGGGAACCGCGTTTTTTTCAAGTCTTAAAATTGGCGAAAGCCTACGGAGCGGGGGTCGTCATCGGCACCATTGATGAAGAGGGGATGGCTCGCACCGCCGCCAAGAAATTTGCCATCGCGCAACGGGCTTACCGGCAAGCGATTGAATTCGGCATACCGGCGCGGGAACTCTTTTTTGACCCATTGGCTTTACCCATCTCGACCGGGATTGAAGAAGACCGCCGGAATGCCCTGGAAACCATCCGGGCTATTGAACAAATCAAAGCCCATCTCCCGGAATGTCATGTCGTTTTGGGGGTATCGAATGTCTCTTTTGGCTTAAAATCGGCCGCGCGGATTGCCCTCAATTCGGTATTTCTGCACCTGGCTCAGCAAGCCGGCATGGATGCAGCCATTGTCAGTGCCAGTAAAATTTTGCCCATGCACAAAATCCCCGCCGAAGTGCAAACCCTCTGTCGGCAGTTAATCTATGATGAACGGCGCTTTGCCGGCCATGTCTGCGTCTATGACCCCCTGGGAGAATTGACCCAGTATTTCAGTGATGTAACCGTCAGTAAAACGGCGGTTAATTCTGAACATTTAACCCTAGAAGAGCGGTTACGGCGACATATTATTGATGGTGAACGCATTGGTTTAGAAACAACCTTAACCCTAGCTTTAGAACACTACTCTCCCCTGGATATTATCAACAACCATCTTTTAGAAGGGATGAAAACGGTAGGAGAACTGTTTGGGAGTGGTCAGATGCAGCTGCCGTTTGTGTTGCAATCGGCAGAAACCATGAAAGCCGCCGTCGCCTTTTTGGAACCCCACATGGAAAAGCAAGATGCCGCTGGCAAAGGGACGGTGGTGATTGCTACGGTGAAAGGCGATGTCCATGATATTGGTAAAAATCTGGTCGATATTATCTTGACGAATAATGGTTATCGGGTGATCAATCTGGGGATCAAACAGGAAGTAACCAGTATTATCAATGCCTATCAAGAACATCAACCCGACTGTATTGCCATGAGTGGTTTATTGGTGAAATCCACGGCTTTTATGAAAGAGAATTTGGCAGTTTTTAATGAAAAAGGCATTACCGTACCGGTGATTTTGGGTGGGGCAGCACTCACCCGCAAATTTGTCGAACAGGATTGCCAAGCGGTCTATCATGGCAAAGTCATTTACGGTAAGGATGCCTTTAGCGATTTGCATTTTATGGATCAGCTCATGGCAGCCAAATCGGTGGGCAAATGGGATGACCAAAAAGGATTTTTAGATACATTGGCTCCCCCACAAACCCAGGATCAATCGGAAACCACGCCGGCAGTTCCTAAACCGATTGATGCGGTTTCGGTGGATGAGGTGGTTCCCCCCCAAGTTGCCCAGGATATTCCCCGCCCACTGCCGCCGTTTTGGGGGCATTGTTTGCTTTCTGCCGCCGACATTCCCATCCGAGAAGTATGGGCTTATTTAGACCGCCAGGCATTGATTGCCGGTCAGTGGCAATTCCGTAAACCCAAAGAACAAACCAAGGAAGCATACCAAGAATTTCTGGAGCAAAAGGTTTACCCGATTTTGAGTCAATGGCAACAACGGATTCAGCAGGAACCCTGTTTAGAGCCCCAATTGGTTTACGGTTATTTTCCCTGTCAATCGGAAGGGAATACGTTATATCTTTATGACTGGCAGTATGCGCAAGCATTCACCGGTCAACCGGTTCCCTACCACGCGGATTTAACTCCAATTGCCCGTTTCCAATTTCCCCGCCAACGCACGGGTAAACGCTTGTGTATTGCCGATTTTTTTGCGCCGGTGGGTTCTCCCTATCTGGATGTGATCGGCTTACAGGCGGTCACCATGGGACAGTTGGCGACCGAATATGCTCAGAAACTTTATGACAGTAACGCCTATTCCGATTACCTCTATTTTCACGGCATCGCCGTCCAAATGGCGGAAGCGCTGGCGGAATGGAACCACGCCCGTATGCGCCGAGAATTGGGCTATCAAGCCCAGGAACCGGACAACATTCATGATATTTTGGCGCAACGGTATCAGGGTTCTCGTTATAGTTTTGGGTATCCTGCTTGTCCGAATTTGCAAGACCAATACGCCCTACTGGATTTGTTAGAAACCCGGCGAATTAACCTGGTTATGGACGATGCCGAACAACTCCATCCTGAACAGTCCACAACTGCCCTCATTTGTTATCATCCCCAAGCCAAATACTTCAGCCCCTAATTTGATGGTTCCCATTGCCGTTTTTACTGAGAGAGGCATGGGATACCCCTTGCAGGGCATCAATTTCCAGTACACTCACCAATACTCCCGCAATCGGAACCGCCAGAAATACCCCAATCACTCCGGCTAGTCTTGCCCCAATCAAGAGAGAGAAAAACATAAATACCGGGTTGATATTGAGGGAATCTTTCATAATCTTCGGCATCAAGATATTCTCTTCAATTTGCTGCATGATGGTACAGACGGCTAAAACGGTGAAACTCGCCCCAATCCCATTCGGTAGGACAATCAAACACACCAGGGAAATCCCTAAGGTTGCGCCGATGCCCGGAATCAGATCAAATATCCCGGCAATCACGGCTAAAAATAAAGCCTGGGTTAAGCCCATTATTAAAAATACAATGAATACAGAAGCCCCGAAAAAACAGGAAAGGAGAAATCGTCCCCAGAAAAAGCCGAGAAAGTTACTCTGGACGGCCGGAGTTAAACGACTTCGCCAGGGTTCAGGCATAAAACCGACCGCGAACCACCAAATTCTCCCGCCATCCGCGAGCATAAATAAGGCAATAATCAGAATGATAATCAAGTAAACAAAACTGTAAGCAAATTGTTGAATACTGCCGAGGGCAAAGCCGGTTAGATTCAGCAAATTGTTCTGAATTGTTTTTTCGATCAGTTGCAAATCGACCGATAGCTGCCAACGGGATAAAAACTGCTCTGCCCGAGCTAATAAGTCGAAAATTGAACGGCTAATTTCTTCAGAACGAGCCAGGACATCCTGCGCCTGGGCTAGGACCGTGAACCCAATCGTTACAATCAAACCGAACAACAGCAATCCCCCAATGATTGTTACAAGGGTAATTGCTAATCCCCTAGGTAACCAACGTTGGGCATAATGAACCGGATAATGAAGTAAGAATGCGACAATTCCTGAGAGAGTAAAAATGGTCAAAACCGGCGCAAAATAGCTAAGCGCTTGGAAAATCACCCACCCTAAACCGCACAGCAATAAATAGCGAATTAGACGGGTGTTGGTGAAAGTCATAAATGACGTCCTGAATGAAATATCTCAGTTGCCGGCATCATCGGAACGTCGAGGGAATAAATTCGATAAAGGCCGAATACGCATCCCCGGCGCTTGATAATCTTTCGGGAGATATTCTTCAGGGATAGTGGTGTGGTTGCCATCACGAATCGCCGTAAAGGTGGGCGACATGATTTCAATCCCGGCTTCGTTACAACAGTCTTGAATATTCTGGTGGAGTTCTGAATAAATAAAGGGCATACGCTGCGGTTCAGCAGTGGCCGCATTCAAGGTATAGCTGACCGTAAAATCATTGAGTGCAGTCTGCCAGACAAGGGGAGCCGGGTTCGATAAAATGCCGTGGGTGCGTAAGGCAGCCTCAGTCAGGACTTGATACACTTTTCGCCAAGGTGTATCATACCCCAGGGTGACCGTTGTATGGAGGAATAAAGGTCGGTCGGGTGATTCCAAAACGCTGGAACTAAAGTTGGTAATTGAGCTATTGAGTACCATTGAATTGGGGAGAGTCACCACTTCGTTCCGAGGCGTACGAATGCGGGTGATTAGTAAAGTTTTTTCTTCAACCATACCCATGACTTCCCGAATCTTAACAATGTTACCGACTTGAAATGCCCGACTGTAAATCAAGATAATCCCCGCAACAACATTGCTGACCGTCTCGGTGGAACCGAGGGAAACCACTAAACCGATAAAGATAGATACCCCCTGAAATGCAGGGGATTGAAACCCCGGCAGGAAAGGGACAATAATCATGAATGCGAGAGCAATAATCAGCGCGACA
>CALHCP010000106.1 GCA_937936705.1 uncultured cyanobacterium
GTTGCCCGGCGGCCTTGGTAGGTCGGGGGATTCGTCGGCAGACCCACGATACAACCGTACCGCTCCACCAAGGATTGCAACGCCAAAAACGCCCAGTCCGTCGGCTTCACATCCACAAACTCGGACACCGAAGTGACCTGAGCTTGATTCATCATGCTGGGACCGACATAATACTGTTCCGACCGTTGCAAAGTGGGATTGACCGCATCCGACCCAGGAATGGCTTGGGCACCGGCGACTCCCCCGAAGGCTACCACTGCACCGAAAGCGGCGGGAGCAACTTGGAAAATCTTGACCCACGTACTACTCATCACAACACCTCACACCTGAACTATTGAGTATGGTGAACTCATGCCTATACTATACACGATTGGTTCACGTTTGTGACTATACCCACTCGAATTTAAGAACTTCTTGTCCCTAGGTTAATAAAAAGTTAAGAAATGCGGGACATATAGATTCGGCTTACCGGTGCCGGTTATGCCGGGATGGCCAGCATCCTCAAGCACCAAAGGCGGGGACGGCTCTGCAGGGAACCTCCAGGTAATTAGGGAACGGCGGTCGCCGGGGCGCTGCCCCCGTCTCGGCTGCTCCATCAACTCGGTATCCCACCGAAATGGAAATGATTGTCTGCTGGTTGCAATCCATAGAGGCACCCTTCAGCAATTATACCGAAATTCGGAAAAAAGCCATTATTTTCTGCGAAAAAGTACTTAACTTTGAGAACTTAACCCAATTGATGTGATTTTTGTCACTGGCAAGCCTTATTCCTCACTACAAGGATGGAATTAAGCTGACATGGTTCGCTGGGGGTTTCTGATTATGGCGCATACCGACTTTAACCCTTCTCCATCCCAACGGGCGTCATCCCAGCGCCGGGCGGCAGTCCATCTCCAAGCGGAGCATTTTTATCACCAAGGCCTAAAGAAAATTGAGATGGGGGAATGGGCTAACGCCATCCAGTTTTTTACTCAGGCGTTGCAATGCCATCCCCGGTATGTGGCGGCCTATTACCAACGGGGGCTGGCTCGTTTCCAGACGCATGATTACCAGGGGGCGTTGGCGGATTTTGACCGGGCGCTGACTCTGGAGCCGGAGGGCGCGTTCATTTACTATCACCGGGGGTTGACCCGCTATCGGCTGGGTGACCGGCAAGGGGCAATTGGGGATTATACCCAAGCGATTCGGCGGCAGCCGGATTTGGCGGATGCCTACTACAATCGCAGTATTGCCCGTCGCCGGCAGGGAGATTTTCAGGGGGCGTTGGCGGATCATGCTCAGGCATTGCAACTCAACCCCAACTACACCCATATTCACGGGACGGCGCAGGGGCTGGCCCACAACAGTGCGGGGCAATTTTATCAGCAGGGGTTGGCGCAGGCGGAGTTAAAAAACTGGTCGGCGGCGATGGAGGCGTACAATCAATGTCTGCGGGTGAAACCGGATTTTGCGCCGGCCTATTTTCAGCGGGGGTTGGCGCGGCAGGCGGTGGCGGATCTACGGGGAGCGATTGCCGACTACACGCGGGCCTTGTTGCTTGACCCGCAGATGACCCAGGTGTACTACCATCGGGGCGAGGCGCGGGCGGCTCTGGGGGATCAGCGGGGGGCGATGGAGGACTTCAACCGGGTGGAACCGGAGCCGCGGCGTTGGCCACCCCCGGTTACCGAACCGCCGGCGTCGGCAGAACGATATTTTCAGGCGGCGCTTGTCCAGATACGTGAGGGCAAAAATGACCAAGCCATCGCCAGTTTGACCCAAGCGGTGCGGATTTTTCCCCAGCACGGGGAAGCCTATTTTCGGCGGGGGTGGCTGCGGTTTTATCAAGGGGACAATCGCGGGGCGTTGGAGGACTATCATCAGGCTTTGCGGCTATTGCCCGGGCGGGCGGATATTTATTACCAACGGGGCTTGACCCGCTATCGCCTCGGGGATCGGCAAGGGGCGGTGCAGGACTATACCCAGGCGATTGAACTGCAACCGGATTTGGCCGATGCCTATTACAATCGCAGTATTGCGCGTCGGCGGATGGGTCAATATGCGGAGGCGGTCAACGACCACAATCAAGCCCTGCGGCTGAATCCCAATTATGCTTACATTCACGGGACGGCCTTGAATCCCACCAGCCAAGATGCCCAAGATTTCTACGAAGTGGGCAACAGTAAGGCGCAAAAAGGGGATTTTCGGGGGGCGATTGCCGACTATAATCAAGCGCTACGACTTGACCCCAATTTTGCCTTGGCCTATTACCGGCGGGGCTTACTGCGTTATGAATTGCGCGATCAACGGGGGGCAATTGGGGATATTCGGCGGGCGTTGGAACTAGACCCGACCTTAGACATTCCTGAATTTATGCTCCCTTGAGTTAGAATCAGCGGTCGCCGGGGCGCCGCCCCCGTCTCTGGTTCTCTATCAACTCGGCATGCCAGCGAGATGATTTTCTGCTGGCTTTAATAAATAGAGGTTCCCTTTAGCAATCCGGCTCAAATTGCCAATGCTCATAGCGTTCAAAGGGTTGATGAATCCAGGGATTATGAGCCAAAAATTCCACATAATAATCCGGCTGAAACTGAGTATGCTGTTTCACCCAAATCACAGCCGTTTTCAGCTCTTGAATTTGGGAATGCTCGGCCAATAAATAACCAACGATTTGCGCCAAGGTTCGCCCGGAGTCCACCATATCGTCCACAATGAGCAGGCGAGGGCTTAAATAAGTTTGTGTCATTGTAATTTCTGCAGCAATCTGCAATCTCCCTTGGGTTTGACCGCTATAGGATTGGGCACTGAGAATGGCTAAAGGTTTCCGAAACATGCGGGAAAACAGATCGCCAATGCGTAATCCGCCGCGGGCGATGGCGAGAATCTGGTCAAACTCCCAGCCGGAGCGGTGAATGATGTGCGCCAGTTGTTCAATTTGTTGATGATATTGTTCCCAAGTAATGTAATAATTTTCTGACGACATGGATCACTCGGTAAAAACCCATACCCTAATTTTAGGTTTACGGGAACCTCTATTAATTAAGGACAAGCGGTTGCAGGGGCGCAGCCCCCGTTTCTCCCTAAACTCGGTATTCCAGCCAGATCATTTCCTGCTGGTTTCAATAAATAGAGGTGCCCTTATCTCTGTCTATGGCAATCCTGAACGAGTTCCGAATAGCAGTCGCCGTCTCCGCTGCTCCAAAATCTTTGGCCTCAAGGGAACCTTGTGAATCTTGATGAATCAGGGAACAGCGAGCGCAGCCCCCGTCTTGGGTGCTCACATCCGGTTACACTGGGATCCTGTGAACCAAGGCAGTGGTAAAATAAAAATCTAGTTCTTTTGGGTTCATGCAAGTTTATTTGCGTTTATTTGTACTGTAACTTTATGAACAATTCCCGCCGCAGTCAAGCCATTACCGCCGGTGTTCAGCGTTCGCCCAACCGTGCCATGCTCAGGGCGGTGGGATTTAGCGATGCCGATTTTGATAAACCGATTGTGGGGATTGCCAATGCCTACAGCACCATCACGCCCTGTAATGCCGGTATCCATGATTTAGCATTACAAGCCGAAATGGCCATGCGGCAGGCAGGAGCAATGCCGCAACTGTTCGGCACCATTACCATCAGTGATGGGATTTCCATGGGCACGGAAGGGATGAAATGCTCCCTGGTTTCTCGGGAAGTGATTGCCGATGCCATTGAAACCGTATGTTTAGGCCAAAGTCTCGATGGGGTCTTGGCAATCGGGGGCTGTGACAAGAATATTCCCGGAGCCTTGATGGCCATGGCGCGGTTGAATATTCCGGCGATTTTTGTCTATGGGGGCACGATTAAACCGGGGCATTATCAGGGTGAAGATTTAACCATTGTCAGTGCGTTTGAAGCGGTGGGTGCCTTCAGTGCGGGCAAGTTAAGTGAAGCGGATTTGTTGGAAATTGAGCGGCGGGCTTGTCCGGGAGCCGGTTCCTGTGGGGGGATGTACACTGCCAATACTATGTCCTCAATTGCTGAGGTGTTGGGTTTAAGTCTGATGTATTCGTCCACGATGGCGGCGGAAGATGGGGAAAAGCTCGACAGTGCGGCTGAGTCGGCCAAGGTGTTGGTGGAGGCGATTCGTGCCCAGATTTTACCGCGGCATTTGATTACTCGCCGGTCGTTGGAAAATGCGATGGCGGTGCTGATGGCGGTGGGTGGTTCTACCAATGCTGTACTGCACTTGTTGGCGATTGCCCAGGCTGCCGATGTGCCTTTGTGCTTGGATGACTTTGCCCAGGTGCGGGAGCGGGTGCCGGTCTTGTGTGATCTGAAGCCGTCCGGGCGTTATGTGACGGTGGATTTTCACCGGGCGGGGGGCATTCCCCAGGTGATGAAAATTTTATTGAATCATGGGGTTTTGCACGGGGATTGTCTGACGATTACGGGGCGGACGTGGGCGGAACTGTTGGCATCGGTGCCGGATCACCCACCGGCGGGGCAGGAGGTGATCCGGCCTTGGGAGCAGCCGATTTATCCGCAGGGGCATTTGACGATTTTGCGGGGCAATTTGGCGACCGATGGGGCAGTGGCAAAAATTTCTGGGATTAAACAAACTCAAATCACCGGGCCGGCACGGGTGTTTGATTCGGAAGAAAGCTGTTTGGCGGCGATCTTAGCGGGTCAAATCCGGGCGGGGGATGTGGTGGTGATCCGTTACGAAGGCCCCAAGGGCGGGCCGGGGATGCGGGAAATGTTGTCGCCCACGTCGGCCATTATCGGTGCCGGTTTGGGGGAGCAGGTGGGGTTAATTACCGATGGGCGGTTCTCCGGGGGCACCTACGGTTTGGTGGTGGGGCATGTGGCTCCCGAAGCGGCGGTGGGTGGAGCGATTGCGCTGGTGCAGGAGGGGGATTTAATTACCATTGATGCCCAAGAACGGCGTTTGCATCTGCACGTGAGCGATGCGGAGCTTGCCCAAAGAAAAGCCCAATGGCAACCCCCGGCGCCCCGTTACACCCGGGGAGTTCTGGCAAAATATGCCAAATTAGTTTCCGGGAGTCATCTTGGGGCGGTGACCGACCTGGATTTATTTGATGAGAAATGACGGGTATTGCGGCTGAATTTTGAGTGCAACCATTCACGTAATTGGGATGGGATTAACCGGTGTAGCATCCCTCACCGCCGATGCCCAAATCGCCCTGAAGCAAGCGCAAATTTTGTGTGGTTCTCCCCGGCATTTAGACCATTTTCCAGAACATCCGGGGATGCGGTTGCCTTGGCAGAATATGACGGCCGGCATCACCGCACTCAAACACTATTTGGCGCAGGGATATGAACAGATTGTCATCCTGGCCTCGGGTGACCCTTTATTTTTTGGAATTGGGCGTTTATTACTGAGCCACTTTGACTCGGACATTCTGCGTTTTTATCCCCAGGTTAGCTCCGTACAACTGGCATTTAGCCGCTTAAAAATTCCCTGGCAGGATGCCCAGATTGTTAGCATTCACGGGCGGTCGTGGGAAAATTTAATTTCCCCTCTGAAACAAGGGGTTTCTAAAATTGCCATTCTCACCGACCCTAACCATAATGTCGCCATCATTGCCCGGTTAATTCAGGAATTAAAACTACCCATAACTTATCAAATCTGGGTATGCGAACAGTTGGGTAGCCCCCAGGAGAAGATTCAACACCTAACGCTTGCGGAAGCCTGCCATTACCCGGCGAATTGCTTAAATGTAGTTGTTCTGATGCGGGAGCCGACTTTAACTAAGTCTTGCACCAATCTGCCGATTTTAGGGCTATCTGATGATGTATTTCATTGTTTTCCCGACCAACCGGGTTTGATGACCAAAAAAGAAATTCGCACCCTCATTTTAGGGGAATTAAATCTCCAAGATGGTCAAATGATCTGGGATGTGGGAGCCGGGACGGGCACGGTTGCGATTGAAATTGCCCGTTTATTACCCAATAGTCAAGTTTATGCCATTGAAAAAAATAGTATGGGAGTGCAATTAATCCATCAGAACTGTCGGCAATTAGGGGTGAAAAACGTACAGACTATCTCTGGAACTGCCCCGGAGATTTTTGCTGATTTGCCTCAGCCTGACCGAGTGTTTATCGGCGGGAGTGGCGGGTATTTAGAAGCCATTTTGAACGCCTTATGCCAACATCTGTTGCCCCAGGGGATCGTCGTTCTTGCCCTGGCAACTCAAGAACATCAGGCGCTAGCATTGGGCTGGGCAAAACAACAGAATTGGGCGTATCATGCCCTAAATATTCACCTTTCCCGTTCCTTAGCGGTTGGGAATTTAACCCGTTGGCAAAGCCTGAATCCGATTACCTTAATCCAATTAATGAAGCCGGAATTTTAGGGTTACTTCTGGGCGCGGCCTACCATCTTATCCAAGCCCAGGGTGCCGTTCAAATTGGTATTGTTCATCATAGCTTGCCGTACCTGCGCTCCGGTTAAATCCGCTCCGGCTAAATTGGCACCGGTGAGGTTACTATCGGTCAAATTGACTACGCTTAAATTACTACTACTCAAATTCGCATCTTGAAGCCGAGCACGGGAGATATTGGCTCCGCGCAAATCGCTATAACTCAAATCCGCTTGGATCAGGTTTGTCGCCGGCAAATTGGCAGTAACTAAACTCACTTTTTTTAATTTTGCTCCCTCTAAGGTCGCCTGGGCTAAATTGACCCGGTCTAGGCGGGCTTCCGTTAAATCAACACGGGTTAAATCCGCCTGACTCAAATCCGCTTCGCGCAGATTGGTGCCGCCTAATTTGGCATCCACTAAATCTGCCCGCTGCAACCGCGCCCGGGGCAGGGTCGCTCCTACTAAACTCGCCCCTCGTAATTTTGCCCCTTCCATGCGGGCATCGGTTAAGTCGGCTTTGTCCAAATTGACCCGATTGAGAACGGCATTTTGCATCCGCGCCTGGGAGAGGTTGACCCCTGTCAGTACCGAAGCGGTCAAATCGGCTCCTGTCAGATTGACATCGGCTAAGTTGGCTTTTTCTAAGTTGACTAAACTGAGGGCAGCTTGCCGTAAATTCGCTTCACTCAAATCGGTATGAGACAAAGTAGCACCATTCAAATTGGCGCGGTCTAAATTGGCGCGAATAAGGATGGTTTTGGCCAGATTGGCATTGCCCAAATCCGCCTGTTTTAAGTTGGCATTGCCCAAATTGGCTTCACTAATATCCGCATTGAATAATTTGGCTCCTTCTAAATTGACCCCGGTTAAATTCGCTCCTTTCAAGTTAGCATTGCCCAAGTTGGCGCCGACTAAGACCATGCCGCGTAAATCTGCCCCTGACAAATCGCATTTGGGGCACTGATTGGTGCTGGTCAATTGCTGCAGATGTTCTGGGTTGGCGGCTAGACTCGGATCGATACTCACGAAACCTGCTGCGATTAGCACTACCCCCCACCCGGCAGTTTTCATACCTTGATCTCCTGACTAAGTGCTGACAATTACCAGATTACTTGTCTGCTATCATACTGCATATAGCCAGTTTTTGTTAGTTCTGTGTCTGCATGGTCATGTCAGACATTCACGATACAAGCTCCCGCTCCAGCGCCCCGGAGTCGAACAGGGTTAATTGACGGGGGTGTACCGGTTGATGAGCCTCTAGGACATCCTGCCCCAAGTCCACTTGAACGTGAATGCTCCGCTCATGACGCTTTGCGCCCATAAGCGGCTTCCCAATCCTGTTACCGGAGAGGGAGGCGGCATTCTCGCCTACTGCCAGGAACTTTTGCCTTTGCAGCACCCCAGGTCATTTCTGCCTGTGGGTTTTAGGTTAAATTTGTTATGCCAACTTTTGACCCGT
>CALHCP010000107.1 GCA_937936705.1 uncultured cyanobacterium
CTGCTCTAGCACTTCCACGACAAATTCCATCGTCGTCGCGTTGTCGTTGTGTAGATAAACCGGCACCACCAGGGGATGCTCCCAGGGTCACTCCGGGATGGTTTGGGCTGCTTCTGCCGACAGATATGGAGAAGTGACCAACCGGAGGTTTTGCAAAGGTTGCACAGGTTTGTTAGCGAAATTCTTGTGTCCGCAACAAGTACAAACCCAGGAGCGCTTTGGTTTGCGGTTTCTGAGCAGTGGGGTGATAAAAGACCGTCGAATGGCAAGGCTTTCGTAAAGGTGCCGTCCGCTTGTGGCCTTTCGATAGACAGAGACTTGAACGCGAGTCTAAACCTATTGAATTATGGAAATACCCCAAGCTCTGGGGGAAACTCTTAAAAAATAACGCCTGTGGAGAAGTAAAACCGCCTAAGAGAATTGCTCTTGGGACATCGATGAAGGAGAACCAGAGACGGGGGCTGCGCCCCGACGACCGCTATCCTAAACGCAATTGGGATTGCTCAATTAAGGGGGAACCTCTCTAACCGTAAGGGTGGCAGTTAGAACCGTTTTGCCCTCACCCCCGCCTCTTTCCCAGAACGGGAGAGGGGAGTCAAAGACGAAACGGGGCAGTGCCTACGCCCCCAATTAGCCTGCTATCCGCCATTACCAGTAACCTAGTCACCCTTTGTCACCCTTGGCGGTCGTCCCCCGGGGCATCCCTAATTTCTCAGCGACTGTTGAATGGGAGCGATGGGTGGGTCGTTCAGCACCTGCAAAGGCAAGGATGGGCGGCTGAGCCGCCGGGCATAGGCCGCCGTCAAAAACGGGGCGAACTCCGGACGATTCGCCAAATGCACCTGCATAAAGGCCAAATTGAGTACCTTCATATACATCTGTGCCACTTCCGGGGTTGCCCCCACCAACTCCACCGGTAACGGCACAACCGTTTGCCCCGCCTCCAAAACTGAAAAATGGCTCCCCCCCTCGATGAGCGCCAAGTAGCGGCGGGAACTCCCCAGCCAGGTGAACGGCATAATTTGTTCATACAATGACGGAGCCGCAACATCCTGGGTGGACGTGACTAACATCGTCGGTATTTTTACCTGCGCCAATCCCGTTGCCCCAAACAGCGCACTGCCTACAGGATTGACCGCCAACACTGCTACCACCCGTTCATCCCGAAATTGCACCGGCGGATTTTTCAGATTTCTGCCAGGGCATTGTAATAACAAAGATAGATTCAACCCCACCCCCTGTTCCGTCTGGGAACAGACCTGATTCAGGTTGGCTAAATTCAGCCGCGCCCCTCCCACCGCCAGTGCCGTATAGCCCCCGTAGGAATGCCCCACCACAGCAACCCGCTGCAAATTGAGCGCCTTGGCAAACTCCGGTTGAGCGGTGAGTGCATTTAATACAAACGTAATATCCTTGGGACGGTCAACCAATTCCTGCGGGGTAATGTACTCCTGTTCCTGACCTTCCAACACCCGCTGGAGCTTTTGGGCATCGCTGCCCGGATGATCTGGCAAAATCACCCCAAACCCGTGCGAAGCCAGATGCTTGGCGAGATAGGCAAAACTTTCGTGGCTATCCCCCAACCCATGAGAAAGCATCACCGTCAAGGCATTCTCTTGATTGGGTAAGTACACCGTCACCGGCAAAGTGCGCTGGCGTGCCGGGTCGGTCAGACTCAATTCCCGCACCTGCCATTGGAACGTGCCCGGTTGGGTAAGGTCGGGCAAATTGGCCGGTAAAGACTGACGAGCCTGCTGCCGAAATTCATTGTCCAAAACGGTGAATACCCCATTCACCTGAGTAATGTAGCGATTTACTTCCCTCATAATCGCCAAACCCTGCACCAGATTCAGCCGGATGGTATCGCCGGGAAATTGCCGCAGGACATTCAAAAACGTGATTCCTCCCGCTTGTTGAGCCGATTGCAGCAAAGCCGTTTTGACCGCATTGGCACCATTTTCCCCCTGTTGCGTCTGCACCACCCGCCCCAGCTGATTCAACAGGACTTTGCCCGTGGACGTGCCAAAAACGTTGGCAACCGTGTCCGCCGTTACCGGAATCGGTTGTTTGAGCGTGGCAATCATCTGTTCTAAATCCTGACTGGAAACTTGCGAGATAAAGAACTGAAGTTTACCGGGTACTTGCCCCGTTTTGATATAGGTTTCCAATTCCGCCACCGCTACCGGCAATTCTAAGCCGCCAAAGCTGAGGAGAATCGTGTCCGCCGCCTGTACCCTCATACCGGCGCAGGCAACCACCATCGCCCCGAGCACAGACCCGCCGAACCGTCGCATCATGGACATAGCTGATTCTCCTAGCGGTAACCGCCCTAACCTTTAATAGTAACCTTTAATAGGATACTCCCCCTTCGGTAATGGTTCCCTTGCTTGACCAACTGCAACGGCTCGCCCAGGGCTACCGCGGCTTTCACACCCCGGGGCATCAACGGGGACAGGGCGCCCCCACCGGCCTGCGCGAGTGGTGGGGCGAAGCGGTCTTTACCGCCGATCTAGCCGAAATTCCCGGCTTGGATAATCTGCTCCAACCGGAGGGAATCCTCCAGGAAGCCCAGGCGCGGGTGGCCGAGATTTTTGGGGCAGAGCACACCTATTTTTTAATCAACGGCGCCACCGCCGGCGTATTAGCGGCTCTCTTGAGCGTACATCAAGAAAACGGCATAATTTTACTGCCTCGCTGTGTGCATCAATCCGTCATTCATGGGTTGATTTTAACCGGAGCAAAACCGATTTTTATCACTCCAGAATGGGATGCCCAACAGCAGGTATGGGGGGGCATTGATCCAGAAAAACTACGAGTAGCTATTCAACAAAATTGTAATCATAATATCACGGCCTTGGTCTTAAATTCCCCCACCTACAAGGGCGTATGTAGTGCAGTAAAAGAATGTATTGAGATTGCCCATAGGTTTGATATTCCCGTGATCGTTGATGAAGCCCATGGGGCCCATTTCCCTTTTCATCCCCAATTACCGGATTCCGCCTTAGATTGGGGAGCCGATTTAGTCATTCATTCGACCCATAAAGTATTAACCTCTTTAACCCAATCAGCCCTACTCCATCAGCAGGGAAAGCGGCTCCATCCCCAACGTATCCAAGCCTGTTTGAGGCTGGTACAATCGAGCAGCCCCAGCTATTTATTACTGGCTTCTTTGGTCGCTACCGCCGAACAGATGGCGGCCCAGGGAGAAGCTTTATTGACTCAATTATTAGAGAATACCGCTGATTTAACCGCAAAAATCAATCAAATACCCGGCTTGAAAACATTATGGATTAATTTCCGGCAACCGGGTTTTGTCAGCCAAGACCCCACCCGCTTGGTGATCCAAACTGGCGGATTAGGTCTGACCGGATTTGCCCTCGATGAGCTGTTACATCACCAATATCACATCACGGCAGAATTTCCCGATTACGGCGATTTAACTTTCATTTTATCTCTTGGTCATACCGCAGCCGATATGCAACACTTATTTAATGCTTTACAAGAAATTAGTCACACCGTGCAACCGGAGAAATTCCTACCGACAATTCCGTTACCGCCCACCGGTGAGTTCGTATTGTCGCCAAGAAATGCCTTTTTTAGCTCGCACCAATACCGACCTTGGTCAGAAGCGGTTGGTTCGATCAGTGCCGCAACCATCAGTGCCTACCCCCCCGGAATTCCGGTTTTACTTCCAGGTGAATTGATTACACCGGAAAGCATTGATTATCTCAGGCGTATTGCCGAGATGGGCGGAGCAATTGTAGGCTGTACATCGGAGCAAAAAATTGCGGTGGTCAGTAACTGGTAAACATCCGCACAAGATAGCCCAAAACGATGCCGATCAGCAGGGCGACCCACTGACCCGAACTGATAAAATTGCTCCAGGCATTGCTGAAATCTGCCAAAATATCCGGGCTGGCCTGTTGAGCAAAAATCACTAATGTACCCAAGGCAAACGCGCCGGGGTAGAGAATCCGTTTAGGGAGAATTCGTTTCATTGGTACACCTCACATCAATTATTTCCGACTATTGACTAGCATAAACACAAGTCTCTCATTTCGTAAATCGGGTCGGTCGGTTTTAATCGGTTTTAAGTTGATTGATTTTAGGAGTTAGGATGGCCGGTGCCACAGTTGCCCCCAACTCAGGATACCTGCTGGCGCTATGCGGGGCAGTTCGGTTCATTCTGCATGGAGAACTAGAGACGGGGGCTGCGCCCCGGCGAGTGCCGTTTCCAATTCCATTAGGACATTAGGATTGCTATCTATGTCGTTGCAGGCTCCGGTTGCATTCTTAATTTTTAACCGCCCGGAACTCACCCAAAAAGTGTTTCAGGTGATTCGGCAAGTGGCACCGAAACGATTATTTATTATTGCGGACGGAGCGCGGGATGACCAGGAAGTTTTTGTCTGTCAACAAACCCGGGCGGTCGTGGAACAAATTGATTGGGACTGTAGTGTAGAACGGGATTATGCCGAAACCAATTTAGGCTGTCGTCACCGAGTTTCCAGCGGTTTGAATTGGGTATTTGCCCAAACCGAGCGCGCGATTATCTTGGAGGATGATTGTTTGCCGAACTATTCATTTTTTCGGTTCTGTGATGAATTATTAGAACGCTACCAAGACCAGGAACGGGTGATGGCTATTACCGGTAATAATCATCAACGCGGGCGGGAAGTGACCCCTTACAGTTACTATTTTTCTAAATATTTTCATTGTTGGGGTTGGGCAACTTGGTCGCGGGCATGGCAATACTACGATGTGGAGATGAAGCTCTGGCCGGAATTTCGCGACGGTGGTTATGTGGAATGGGTCAGCGATAGTAAGTACGAACACCGCTATTGGCTCCAGAAATTTGAACAGATGTACCAAGGCAAAATTGATACCTGGGATTACCCTTTTATGTTTGCCTGTTTTAGCCAAAGCGGTTTGGTGGCAACCCCCCGGGTGAATTTAGTTTCTAACTTGGGATTTGGTAAGCAGGCAACTCATACCCATAACCCGAAAAGTCCTTTTGCGAATATGCCGACACAAGAATTGGGAGAAATCAGCCATCCTCCTTTTATAGCCCGTAGTTTATCGGCGGATCAATTTGTCTTTGAACAGGTGTTTGATGGGGCAAAATTACGCCAAATGGATACTCTCTGGGGGCGATTCCAACAACTGAAACGGCGGCTGGGGCAGGTGCTGAAATCCTAAATGACACCAGGCATTGCCCCGGTGACCGAAATCTAATTCTGGATGTAAAATTTCTGCCAAAATTTCTAGCGAGTCCACCAGGCGGGGGCCGGGGCGGTTAAAGTAAGCATTGCCATCGGTGGCATAAATCCGTCCCTCGGTGACGGCGGGTAAGGTGTGCCAAGGATGGGCAGAGGTTTGCCATTCGTTAATCGTCCGTTGTAAGTCATAACCACAGGGCATCAGGACGATAACATCGGGGTTGGCGGCTGCGATTTCTGCCCAGTTTAACCAAGGGGAATGTTGTCCGGTTTGGGCAAGCAGGGGTTGTCCCCCCGCCAATTCCACCAGTTCGGGCACCCAATTGCCCGCGCTCATCAGGGGGTTGAGCCACTCGATGCAGAGTACCCTGGGTCGGGCGAGTCCCCGGGTGGCCTGTTGGATTTGGCTGACGCGCTGTTGCAAACGGTTGACGATGGGGGCAGCCTCGACACCCAGGTGATGCCCCACCTGCATCAGGTCTTGCCACACCTGCGCCAGGGTTTGGGGTTGCAGAGAAATGATTTGAGGGGCGGGGGTGAGACACGCGGCAGCGGCCTGTTCCACGTCCCGCAAACTCACGGCACACACTTCGCATTGGGCTTGGGTGAGAATGTGGGTGGGTTGGAGTGTCTGTAATTGCTTAATGTTGAGCTGGTACACACTCAGGGCGTTGCCGAGGATGTCCATGACCCGGTGATGTACCGTCAAACTGTCACCGCTGGGGTCAAATTTAGGGGCAGTACAGACGGGTAAATGCCGGACTGCCGGGGGGTAATCGCATTCATGGGAACGACCCACCAGCGCGGCGGTCAAGCCTAAACTGTGAACCATTTCGGTGGCACTGGGGAGTAGGGAAACCAGGCGCACGGGAGCCAAGTGGAAAAGATAAAGATATTACTATTACTATAAAGTTCTACTATAAAGTTCTATGGTAATGAAGCAGGGCAAGCCTACATGAGTTGAGAATCGTGGTCGCCGGGGCGCAGCCCCCAGACTTGGTTCTGGAGAGTCTTGATTTACGAATCGGGTCGCATTGCTATCGCTATGCTAAAACTAGGCTAAAACGCAAACGATCCAGGAGGGCGGCATGGGCATTAACATGGTTTCTTTGGTGGGACGGGCAGGGCGCGACCCGGACATTAAGTACTTTGAATCGGGGGCGGTCAAATGCAGTTTGACCTTGGCGGTGAATCGCCGCTCCAAGCGCACGGATGAGCCGGATTGGTTTGATTTGGAGATTTGGGGCAAGACGGCAGAGGTGGCGGGCAACTATGTCCGCAAGGGGAGCTTAATCGGCGTGAAGGGAGCCATTAAGTTTGACTACTGGAAGGATCGCAATACGGGAGAAGATCGGCAAAAGTTAGTGATTCGGGTGGAGCAATTGGATTTGCTGGGAAGTCGCCGGGATGAAACCCCCGATGAGGAGGACATGGAAGTTTGAGCCTACCGCTTTGGCCGTGGTTGCTGGTGCTGGGTGCCTGTGTGGGCAGTTTTTTGAATGTGGTGGTGTACCGTCTGCCGAGGGGTTTGTCCCTTTGGCATCCTCCCTCCCATTGCCCGCACTGTCATACCCGGCTGCGCCCTTGGGATAATGTGCCGGTGCTGGGTTGGCTGTGGTTGGGGGGACGCTGCCGTTATTGTGGGGCGGGGATTTCTCCCCGTTACCCGTTGGTGGAGGCGGCCACGGCGGGGTGGTTTGTCCTGGCGGGATGGCGGTTTGAGAGCGGTTGGGCACTGCTGGGGGCGTTGGTGTTGGGGTCGTGGTTGTTGGCTTTGGCACTGATTGACCAGGAGACGCTGACTTTGCCGGAGAGTCTGTTGCAATCGGGGTTGGTGTTGGGTTTCATCTGGCAATGTTTTCAGGGTTGGCCGGGCATCCTGGGCGGGGTGTGGGGCATGGTGGTGGGGTTGTGGCTGTTGGACGGGATCGGCTGGGTGGCTTCGCTGCTGTTAGGGCAGACGGCCTTGGGGGGCGGGGATCCCAAATTGGCAGCATTGTTGGGGGTATGGTTGCATTGGCAGTCCCTGTTGGTGGCGTTGCTGGTGGCGGTTTGTACGGGGGCGGCGGTGGGTGTGGGCGGGCGACTCACCGGGCGACTCCAGCCGGGACAACCCATGCCTTTCGGCCCCTTCTTGGCTTTAGGGGGGGCGGTGGCCTGGTTGTTTGGAGCGGATTTATGGCATTGGTACTGGGGTTGGTTTGCCTAGAGGGTTTGTTGGGTCTGCCAAGTTTGCAGAGCCGCCTCTAAAGCGGTGGCGTTCGGGTAGCGGTCGTGGGGGGCTTTGGCAAGACACCGGTGCAGAATCGGCTCTAGCCCTTGGGCAGTGGCGGGGGAGGTCAGCGGCGTCGGGGCTAGGTGCTGATGGGCGTGACACCACTGGGAAAAGGGAGCCGTATCGGTCAAGGGGAAGGGGTAATGGCCGCTGATCAGCCGGTATAAAAGCACCCCTAAACTGTACACATCGGCACTGGGTTGGGCGGTGGTGCCTGCCAACAATTCGGGAGCCATGTAGGGAAAACTGCTGGCGTTGGCGGCAATGGCCGTGTTGGCGGTGCTGTCGTTGATCCATTGGGTGAGGCCAAAATCCAGGATTTTTACCAGTTCCTCCAAGGGAGGTTTTGCCCCCGTGGGAATCAGAAAAATATTCTCCGGCTTCAGGTCGTGATGAACCCAGCCCTGGGCGTGCGCCGGTTCGAGTCCTTTGCAAATTTGCCGCACCAGATAGACCGCCCGGAGGGGTGACAATTGCTGCTGGTCACGTAGTCGTTGCTGTAAACTGACCCCCGGCAGATATTCCCGCACATAGAAGGGAAACCCCTGTTTGGTCAGCCCAAAATCCAAAATTTGGATCAGATGCAGATTATCGAAGGCGACATACCGTTCCACCTGTGCCACAAAGGTCTGCCGCAGTTCGGCTCGGCGTTGGGGGGAGGGGAGCAGTTTCAACACCCGCATCACGACCCTTTTGCCCACGTGCTGATCGAGCGCTTCATAAACCCAGCCCAACCCATCCTCAGACAGGAGTTTGTGGTTCGCATAGCGGCCTTTCGGGTCGAGGGTCGTGGCTCCAGGAACGGCAAGGCTTAGCTGAGGACGCAAAACCGCCAAGGGACGGGGCAACCACCACCAGACCCAAAGCCCCGTTCCCAGCCACGCCAAACCGGGAGCCACCAGCGGCAGCCAGCCCCCTAGCATACTCACCCCCCAGGTCAGCAGGATTAATAGCCCCGGCGCCAGCAGGAGGGTTCCATCCCACCGCCGCTGCAGCCGCCAGCCCACCCAGGCGCCCAGCCCACTCCAGAGCCATAACCATAACCCCTGCGCCCACCGGGGCCACCACCAGAGCAGGGATTCCCCGTCCAAGACCACCCGCAGCACCTGCGCCGCACTCTGGGCGTGAAAGGCCACCGAATCCACCTTGCCCAGGGGCGTCGCCACCTGCTTGGCCAACCCCCCGGCGTACCCCACCAGCACCAAGCGATTCCGGAGCGGCATAGGCGTTTGGGCTTGCAGCACTTGCGTCATGGTGACCGACGGCAGCGCAATGCGTCGGTAACGCCAAAAGACCTGATACCCCGCCGGATCCAAACCCCGGTACGGCCCCGCATCGGCGGATAAACGCCGGATCGGCCGTTGACCCACCCACAATTCCCCCTGGGAGATAGTCAGGGGATACCCCTGCTGCTCCAGATAGGTCAGAGCGGTTAAAAATCCCAAGGAATAGCGCGCCTGACAGGTTTGGCGCTCCGCAGAGGCCTCCGGGGTTTCCACATACAGTAAATGGCGCCGCACCACCTGATCCCCGTCCGGCAACAGGTCGGCAAACCCCACCACCTGCTGCTCATTCTGTAACCCCGGCGGTGGCAAAACCCCCCTTTGCTCGGCTTCCGGGAGCAAACAGGTCAGGATGATATTGCCCTGGGGCGCATCCGCCTGCCGGTTCACCAACCGCACCAGGTCTTTTTGCCCGGCCGCCCCACTCCCCACCGGCACGTCCCGGATCACATCCACCCCCACCACCGCCACCTGAGCCGCGATCAGCTTTTGCAAGAGCGCCTGCAATTCCCGGTCGCTGATCCGTTCCCGTCCCGGCAAGTCTTCAGGGCGAATCGCCACCACCACCACATCGGAGGTGCGGGCATCCGGGAGCGGTTGCCAACGCAGAAATCGGTCATAAA
>CALHCP010000108.1 GCA_937936705.1 uncultured cyanobacterium
GTATTACCGTTAGGATTAGATTAGATACGTTTTCTTGGTTTGACGGTTTCCTTTATTAGGTCTGGTATGAGTCAGGAACCGACCGACCCCCACGCCCATCCCGTTCTCGAACCTGATTTGGAAGCGGGGTCTAGCAGTACGGAACCCACCGAAGTCAGCAATAGTATTCCTGCGGCCACAAACAGCTACGGCAGCAATGGTAATGGTGGCGGTGGTGCTATGATGGTGCCGGCTTCGGTCGAGCGGGTACGCCGGTTTAGTGACTATCGTCTGGATGAGCTGCACCGGCTATTGACCCGACATGCGGGGGAACGGCATTTGGTGATTTTACAGGATTTCCCGGATCCGGATGCGTTGGCCTGTGGGTGGGCTTATTTACTGATTGCCCAGCAGTATGACATCCGCTGTGACCTGGTGTACGCGGGCACCATCAGCCATCAGGAAAATATCGCGCTGGTGAAATTGACCGGGATGCCGGTGCAGAATTGGCCGGCTTCGACGCTGAAAGACCGGGATTGGCACAGTTATCAGGGTTGTGTGTTTGTGGACAACCAGGGGGCGACCAGCCAGTTGACCCAGTGGGTACAGCAGATGGAACTGCCGGTGCTGGCGGTGATTGACCATCATGCGGGGGGGGATACGGTGGCCGAGTTTGTGGATATTCGTCCCAATATCAAGGCCACGGCGACGATTTTGACCCAGTATCTCCAGGGGGAATTGCTGGTTTTAGACCGGAATGTGGCGGAACATATCAAGTGTGCGACGGCGTTGATTCACGGCATTCGTTCGGATACCAATGGTCTGCTGCAGGCGCAAGAGGAGGACTTGCTGGCGGTGGCTTATCTCAGCCGTTATTATGACTCCCAACTCCTGCGCTCGATCTTGCAAGTCAATCGCACCAAACAGGCGATGGATGTGATCGAGCGGGCGTTGAAAAACCGCATGATTCAAAATAATTTTTCCCTCTCCGGGGTGGGCTATCTGCGCTACGATGCCCGGGATGCGATTCCCCAGGCGGCGGATTTTTTGGTCACCGAAGACAATGTACATACGGCAGTGGTCTATGGCATTGTTTACGACAAAGACCGGGAGCGGGAATTGGTGATCGGTTCCCTGCGCACGACGAAATTGACCCTGGACCCGGATGAATTTTTGAAAGAGGCGTTTGGTCACGACCCGCAAGGGCGGTTTTTTGGGGGAGGGCGTTCGCAGGCGGGGGGGTTTGAGATTCCCATGGGGTTTTTGGCGGGTTTGAATGACAATCCCAATTACGCCAATTTGAAATGGGAGGTCTATGACACGCAAATCAAACAGAAGCTCCTGCGGTTGATCAGCCCGGAAAAGCAGGTTCAGGTCACCTAATGGCGTGGCAGTTTTTGCTGCAACGGCAGGATGCGCCTCGGAGTTACTGCTGGCTCCAGGGAGGGCAGCCGTTGCTGCCGGGAATGTATCGGTTATGGGGGCGCAGCACCGATGCGGGAGGGACAACGGCGGTCGTGGAGTGGCGGGAGCCGACGGGTGGGGGGCAACAACGCTGCCGCCGGCGGCAGGTGACTCTCAACCGCCAGGGTTTGGCTCTGTTGCTGCCCTGGAGATGGTGGCAGGCGGGGGTTTGGGAAGTCCGCTGTCGGGGGGAACAGCCCAGTCGGACTTGGGAATCCTGGAGTGATGGTTTGAGTTTGCGGGTGAGTGAAACCCCCGACCCGCCTGAGATTGCCGCCCTCCATTGGCAATACCGTTGTCGGTTTCCCTGGCATCAGACCCTGCGGGTGAAGGGCTGGGTCACGGGGGGGCAAGAATTGTCGCTGCGGATTCACGACCCGTTGCAGACGGCTTTGGTTGTGCACATTCAACAACCGCTTCCTGGCGATGGCTCGGTGGCGGTGCCTTTTTGTTGTGATTTGGCGATTCCTCAGTATCTCTACGAGCGGGTGCTGTTGGCAGTGGTGCAGGTTTTGGGGACGGCATTGCGGCAGGAATGGCTGTTGGTGAATCCTTTGGTGACGGCGCGCTTGACTCCCCACTTAACGGTGGAGTCTTGTTCGTTGGCGGATTTGGCGCAACAAGCTCAGGAAATTCTCACCCGGCGTCAGTTTGTCCTGCCGCCTCGGTTAACTGCATCGGGGCGATGACCGGCTCGCCGGTAAGCGGGTAGAGGGAGCCAAGTATTATTTATTTATTTTTCTGTAGCAGTACCGATGCGTATTAAGACGCCCAATGGGGGTCACAGGGCGCTGCCCCGTTTGGGTTTTGACTCTCCTCTGCCGTTTCTGGGAAAGGGGCTGGGGTGAGGGCAAAACGGTTCTAACTGCCACCAAAATATACCCGGGCTAGATTCGTCAAATGGGCGACCACAGTACTCAGGTTGGGGACGGGAACGGGTGGCGGTGGCGGTGTGCCAAATACCTGCATCCACAATTCCGGGTCGGGTTGGAGTTGCATCGAACCCTGGTGCAGAACGCTGTGCCCGCGACGCAGTTGGGCACTGCCGATGAATTTATGCCCGGTAGCGGTCACTAAATCCGCCGCAGTGGCCGTGGCAAAACAATGCGCCTGCTCCCGCCGGGCTGGCTGTTTGCCGGGATAGAGCGGAACCCCCAGAGCTTGCCAGCCCTGGATCAGCCAGGCTTGCAACCGTTGGTACTGGAGTCGGTAGCCCCCGGCTGCAATCCCCGTGACGAGGGTAAAGCATAAATCCCCCTGATGGAGAACGGCTCCCCCCCCGGATGGACGGCGTACCACTGCCAAAGGGCGGCCGTGATAGCGACATTGG
>CALHCP010000109.1 GCA_937936705.1 uncultured cyanobacterium
GATTGCCAGTACAATGGCTGAGTGACATTCTCCCGCTGGAGCCACTGCCAGCCTGCTTGTGACCACCAGCGCGGGTCTTGATAGCCACCGGCGGCGATAAATTCAGCAAATTCCCCTTGGGTAACGGGAGTGGCACGGATCTGAAAACCGGCCACCTCTTGAGGGTAACCGGGACGTTCGTTATCGAGAGCCTGCACCCCTTCGCTCCCGCAGCGAACCACTCCCCCGGGGATATTTAAGGTCGTGCTGTGAGTGGCCATCTCAGCCAGGGAGGGGAGTAATGTCCCTTGCAGAGTCCGAATCACGGTCATGGTTTCTTGATGTTGCATTTCGTGCTGAATCACCCAGTACCAGAGGCGTTCCCTCTCCGGGGCGAGCGTGGGTAAAACCGCTAAAACTTTCTCACGGATGCCATGCACGTATTCCTGAAGTAATCCAGGGGGGGGAAGCACCGCAGCCCGTTGCGCTTTGGCATAGCCGTCCACCCGAAAAATCCGGTTCAACTCGGGATAGGGCAAGGGTTCTCCCAACAACCAGAGGGCTTCCGTGTAGGCAATATGACCGAAATGCCATCCCAAGGGACTCAATTCGGGATGGACTTGTTGATACAGTTGCGCCGGGGGGAGCGGTTCCACCAGGGCGATGGTTCGCTGGCGCACCTGCCGGTATAAATGCTCTAAATGCTGTAAACCGGCTTGCTCAAGCATGGGACGCGGGTTAATCTAAAATCTTCTCCAACCCATAGACCAATTGTTTCAACTGCCGCACCTTGCGAATGGCCAATAAAACCCCCGGCATATAGCAACTGCGGTCGCTGGTATCGTGGCGGAGGGTATAGAGTTCGCCGGGCGCACCAAAAATGACTTCTTGATGGGCAATTAACCCCGGCAAACGCACACTGTGAATGCGGATTTGTTCGGGAGCCAGACCGCCCCGCGCTCCCGCCAAGGTCTCGGTTTCCTGGACTTGGGGCGGATTATAGGTTTTGCCCATTTCTGCTAACATCTGCGCGGTTTTGAGTGCCGTACCACTGGGCGCATCCGCTTTTTGATTGTGGTGTAATTCGATGATTTCCACGTGGTCGAAATAACGAGAGGCTTGGATGGCCGCCTGCTGCAAGAGCACCATCCCAATCGAAAAATTCGGAGCAATGATACAGCCCATACTGGCCTTATCACAAAATTCGGCCAAATCCTGCACTTGCTCCCCACTCAGCCCCGTTGTGCCCACCACCGGATAGACCCCGTAGGCAATGGCGGTGCGCACATTTTCATAAACACTGCGCGGGTGGGTAAAATCCACCAACACCCCCGCTTGCTTTTCCTGGGCCACCAGGGCACAGAGGGATTGCAAATCCGGCGTGATCGGCACTTCCAGTGCCTCCATCCCGGCCACTTCGCCCGCATCTTCCCCCAGGTGTTGCCGATCCACCGCTCCCATCAGTACCATATCAGGACTGCCGGCCACCGCTCTAATGACTTGGCGCCCCATTTTACCGGCAGCACCCGTGACAATTACTGGGATTGCAGCGTTCATGTTCCAGTGGTTTTAAGCCTTCCTGGGCTATTGTAAAGGACCCTTGGGGCGGTTGGCTGCGTCATCACCGATTAAGGCACAATGGAACAAGAGAGGGGGTACACGATGATTCGCTCTGGTTGGGTGGGGAAATCCCGGCGGCTGTGGTGGGTGGTTTTAGCGACTGCTGTCTTGGTAGGGGGAGTCGGAGGCGGCTCGATTTGGCTGTGGCAGCACTCCCGGCAGTCGGAACCGAAACCTTTTGTGGTCACGGCGGATTACCCCCGTCTGTACTGGCTCAAAATGGAGCCGGGGAAAGAAATGCTGGTCAGCGACCCCTTGGTTACCGTTCCTAAGAATGACCCGACGGCGGCGCTCCGGCAAGCCATCAATCTCATCCTCAGTGCCCCGCCGCCGGCCATGACGACGGCCATTCCCCCGGGTACCCGTCTCCTGGCGCTGGAACTCAAAGATGGCGCCGTTTATGTGAATCTGTCGCGGGAATTTACCGGCGGCGGGGGGAGCTATTCGGTCATTTACCGCGTGGCGCAGGTGATTTATACCGCCAGTAGTTTGAATCCCGAAGCTCCGATTTACCTGCAAATTGAAGGGCAACCTGCCCCCCCCATCGCCGGGGAAGGTTTGGTGATTGACTATCCCACCACCCGCCGTCAATTTGCCCAGGAAGCGGGTCTGCCCTTGCTTTAGACCGGCAGGGATGCGCCCCGGCGACCGCCATGATTCAATTAGGGTAGTTCAATGGTTGAATTTGTTGAATTTGTTGAATTAGGGGAGCGATGCTGCACGCCAGCCGTCTAGCCAAAAACTCGGTGCATCCCGGTGGGTTTTGGCCTCATCTGCTGCATTTACTGGGCTGCGTCATCACCATCGCCGCCTATTCCCCCGCCTACGGCTATGACCCTAGGCAATTGGCACAGCTCAAAACCACCCAAGAATGCCCGAATTGTGATTTAAGTCGAGCCGATTTACAAAATCAGGATTTAACGGGTGCGAATTTACAGGGAGCCAATTTAACCAATGCCATTTTAGTCTTTGCCCGCTTATCCCAAGCCAATTTACAGGGAGCCTATCTGGCGGGAGTTAATGCCTACGGAGCCAATTTACAAGGGGCAAATTTAACCGGCGGGAATTTGTACGTTGCCAATTTAGTCCGGGGGGAATTGCAGGGAGCCGATTTCACCCAGGCGTTTTTAGGCGGCAGTCATTTATTTAAGAGTAATCTGCAAGGAGCGAATCTGAGCCAAGCCCGGTTGCCCTTTGCCAATGTCAGTTTTGCCCAACTGCAAGGGGCTAATTTAACGGGCACCGATCTGCGGGCGGCCAACCGGTTTTATGCCAATTTAACCGGTGCCCAGCAAACCCATCTCGACTGCACCGGTGCCAATCTGCAACCAACCTTGGGGATCATCACCCCATGAATGATTTAGCCCGGTATCAGCGCTTAACCATTCATCCCGGCCAAATCAGCGGGAATCAGGCGCAGCTAACCCCAGAACAAAGCCATTACCTGAGACGGGTACTGCGCCTGCAAACGGGGGATGAATTTATCGCCATGGACGGACAGGGGCATTGGTGGCGGGCACAATTAGATGCTGCCCAGACGGCTCAGTTGGGGGAAGTCCTACCGATCCACCGGGAACTGCCTGCCCCCGTCGCACTCCTGATGGGAATTCCCAAGGGCGATGGGATGGATGCGATCATCCGCCAAGCCACGGAATTGGGGGTGCGGCAGATTTTCCCTTTAATCACCGAACGCACCCAGGTGCATCCCCACCCCACGCGCCGCCACCGCTGGCGCAAGATTGCCACCGAAGCGGCGGAACAGTCCTGGCGGCAATGGCTACCGGAGATTTTCCCGGCCCAACCCCTGGCGACGGCTTGGGCAGAGGTAGGTGCTGTGCCGAAATTCGTGTGTGACCCCTCCCCCGGAGTACCGCATCTTTGCCGTGTCCTCCCGGCGGCACCCCAACCCCTGGCGGTCTGCATCGGGCCGGAAGGCGGCTGGAGTGCAGGGGAATTGGCGTGGTTGCAGGCCAACGGCGGGCAGCGGGTTTCCCTGGGGCGACGGGTGTTGCGGACGGTGACGGCTCCCCTCGCCGCCTTGGCTCTGATTGGGGCAAAATGGGAAGAGCACCTTTAGCGGCAACGGGCGATGACGGTAACCTATGCACGGGAATGGGATCTATCGGATTTGTACAGCAGTTTGGATGACCCCCGGCTGCAGCAGGATTTAGAGAGCCTACAGCAGCAGGCGACGGCGTTTCGGCAGCAGTATCGGGGACGAGTAGCGCAGTTGCCCCCGGCCGCAGTCCGCACCGCCCTACAAACCCTGGAATCTCTCTGGGAACGGGTGGGGTATTGTTATGCCTACCCATCGTTAATTTTTGCCGCCGACACCCGCAATACCGCCGCCCGCCAACGCTTAGACCAGGTGATGCAGGCCGCGACCGAAATCGAAAACCAGGTGTTGTTTTTTTCCCTGGAATTGCAGCAGTTACCGACGGAACGGTTGACGGCTCTGGAACACGCACCGGACTTGGCGGCCTATCAACACTATTTAGAACGGGTGCGGCAGGGACAGCCCTATCAGCTCCCGGAAGTGGTGGAACAAACCCGCAACCAGGACAGTTTGACGGGCCGACAGGCGTTTATTCAACTGCGCTCGCTGCACCAAGGCGCCTTGAGCTACCGCCCCGTGACCACGCCGGAGGGCACCACTGCCCGTTTAGAAGCGGAATTGGGGGCGTTGCTGTTCCACGCCGATGCCGACACCCGTTACCAAGCCTACACCAGCATCCGGGAACGCCTGGCGGAACACAATTTACTGTATGGGTACATTCTCAATACGGTGGCGCAGGATCACCGCCTGGAAAATCAAATGCGGGGACATACCTCCACCCTGGCGAAGCAATTGCTGGCGGATGAAGTGCCGGAGGCCGTGTTTTGGGCGATTATGCAGGGCACGGCCGCGCGTTATGACCTGTTTCAACGCTATTACCGACGCAAGGGGGAAGCCCTGGGGATGAAAATCCGCACCTGCGATGTCTTGGCGCCCTGGCCGAGCCGACAGCCGGTGCCTACCCAGATGGATTACGACCGGGGGATCGAGCTGCTGCTGAATGCCTTGGGGCAATTTAGCGAACCCTATCGGCAGCGGGCGGAAACCTTTTTCCAACGGCGGTGGGTGGATGCCCAGATACGTCCCGGCAAGCAGGGGGGGGCGTTTTGTTCCTACGTTCACGGCAAAAATAGTTATCTGCTGCTCTCCTATGCGGAGGATTACAATTCCCTGTTTACCCTGGCGCACGAGATGGGGCATGGGTTGCACTTTGCCTGGATTGGCGAGAAACAGACTTATTTTAATAGCAATCCCCCGATGGTGTTGGCGGAAGTGGCCTCGGTATTTAATGAATTATTGCTGTTGGATTATCTGTTGGCAGAGGCCGCCGACCAACCGGAATTGCAACGGGTGTTATTGGTGCGCTTAATCGAAGACCAGTTAAATTTAATTTTCCGGCAAAGTACCATCAGCCGTTTAGAATTGGCGATCCACGCACGGGCGGCGCAGGGCAGTTTTGACCAGGAATTTGTCAACCAAACCTGGACGGAACTGTATCAACAACTCGGCGGCGATGCGGTCGAAGTCCTCCCGGAGCATGGGGTGGATTGGGCGCGGATCGGTCATATTTTCTTTAAGCCCTATTACTGTTACCAATACACGGCTTCGAGTATCGTCAGTTTGGCCTGTTATCAGCAGTACCGGCAGCAGGGGCAGGCGTTTATCCCGGGCTATTTAGAACTGCTGGCCGCCGGGGGTTCCCGCGAGCAGATGGGAGCCTTGCGGGAGTACGTGGGGGTGGATTTGACCCAGCCGCAGACGATTGCCGCCGCCTTGGATACGGTCGCCGGGTTGATTGACCGGCTGGAAGCCTCGCTGTGACCCTGGTAAGCTGATAGTATTCGTCTGTTTCCCTGACTTTGAAAGCGGCAACCGTCACCGAAGAAAGCAAATTGACCGCCCTGGTGCAGGCGGTAGAGCAGGTACGCTCGGCCACGGCTCCCGAACAGGTTTGGAGTCAGGCGGCGGCTTATTTAGGGCAGGAATTGCAAACCCATTTGGCGAGTCATGGGCGCACCGGCGAGGTGTACGTGTGGTTGGCCGGCTACGATGCCACCCGCAGCACCCTGGTGGGCAAAGACGGGGTGGTGCCGCATCCCAAGGAAGACGGCTCCCTGTTGCGGCAGCGGTTTGGGGTGACGGCGGGGGATGTGTGGCAGCGGGTGCTCCAGCAGGAAACGCCCCTGGATATTCCCGATTGGAGCAAGGAGCCGCGCCTGGGGGAATGGGGCAACAAAATGAAACGCCTGCGGCCAATGGGCGTGACTCTTTACCCGCTGCCGGGGGGGCTGGGCGTGGCCTTCTTGGGAATTTCCGAGTGGGGAGCCGCCCTGCGGCCGGATGGCAAACTGCGGGTGCGGCTATTCCTGATGGAAGTGGCGCAGCGGTTACAGACCTTAGAAGCTGCCAAACAACAACAGCAAACCCGACAAGGGGGCGAATTTCTCACCCAGGTGATGCTCAAATGCCGTCCCCAAAGCAGTTATGAGGAACGCTTGACCCTGATGGCCGAACAGGTGCATCAGGCGGTGCGGGCGGATCAGACCCTGGTGTATGCCTACGACGAACGGAGCAATCATTTTATTTTGAAAACCAGTGCCCCCCGTTTGCGGCGCGAAGAAGTCGTGCCCCTGGCGATGATTCAGGGCTTGTACCAAAATCTCATGCTGGGGGAACTGGTGGTGATTAACGATGCCAGCCAAGCCCAACGGATCGCCATCAGTGTCCAGTTTTGGCAGCAGTACAATGCCCAGGCGTTGTTGGCGGCAGCAGTACTCGCGCCCGAATCCAAGCAATTGTTGGGTTTTTATTGTTGTCTGAGTCGCCAGCCCCGGCATTGGGAAGCCTTTGACAAATCCGCCCTGCAGGGGGTGGCACAGTTGGCGGCCTTACTGTCCCCCTTGGCGGAATTGACCCAGACCCTCAGCCGTTTGGAAACCGAACAGAAAGTCTATTTGGGGATAGCACAGGCGATTTACGGGGGCAGTGATTGGCAGCAGGCCTTGAAAACGGCGGGGCAAATTCTGGAGCAACATTTGCCGGGGGAGCGGTGGTTGCTCCTGCACCAAAATCCCGATAGCCGCCAGTACGAAATCGTCCACCAAAGCTATAAAAAACGTCCCCTGGTAGGGCCTTTAGCCCCCTTGCATGAATTGGATGATGATTTGCTGCGTCAGTCGGGGGTGGTGATCACCGTGCCCAACTGGCAAACGGAATTAAAACTGATGACCTGGCGGCAAACTCTGCAACATCAGGGCGTCCAGGCGGTTTTGGCGGCCAATGCCGTACCGGAACATGCCCCCCAAATCCTGCTGGTCTTAACCCAAAGCGAACCCCATTACTGGAGTCCCCGGGACTGTCAATTTGTCCAGGCCATCGCCCGGCAATTGGGGGTCGTGGTGCGGCAATGGTACTTACAACACTCTTACGAATCCCAAGCCCGCTGGTACCATGCCCTGACTCGGGGGCTGGAGTTGCTCGACCAGCCCTCGATTTTGGTGCAGCACCTGTCCCAGTCTCTCTCAATCCCGCAGGTGGTGTTGGTCACCTGGCCGGCGGGTGCCGAGACGGGACAAGCGGTGGCCGCCCACCCCGACCACGAAGCCCTGGCCGTGCGGGTGGATGCCCCCGTCCCGATTGCCACCGACCCGTTGCTGCAGCGGGTGATGGCCCAGGCGGAACCTTGGTTACAAAGCGGGGTGGAACTAGAAGCCAGCACCCGTCGTTGGTTGAGCGGGGAAGGGATTGACCGGCTGCTCGCCCTGCCCATCGGCAACCCGGTGCAGGGGGTATTAGTGCTTTTGGATACGACGCAACAAACCTGGCCGCTGGCCCTAATCGCAATGCTACAGGTGTTGACCGGCGCTTTGGCACGGGGTTTAACCCTGTATCAGCGGCTGCAGACCTTAGAGCAGGGGTACCTGACTTTAGCCTGTCAAAACTGGTGGCGACAATGGCTTTGGCAGGAATGGGCGGCAGAGGTCGGCGCCCTCACCCCGGAGCAATTCCCGGAACAATGGCCGCAGAAGCAACAGCAAGCGCAGGTCTGG
>CALHCP010000110.1 GCA_937936705.1 uncultured cyanobacterium
GTGTTCTGGCCAGAGCCTTGCCGCTTGGCTCCCATCCGTAGAGGTGCTCTATGTGCTCCATGGCAACCCGATGGCTAGGGAACCACGGCTGCGCCCCTATTCCACCGTCACCGACTTGGCCAGATTACGGGGCTGATCCACATCCAAACCGCGATGAGCGGCAATATAATAAGCCAATAATTGCAGGGGAATCACCGTCACCAACGGAGAGAGCAATTCGGGTACTTCCGGGACGGTTAGATTCACATGAAATAAATCGGGAATTTCCAGATTTGCCACAGAACCGACCCCGATAATATGGGCTTCCCGCGCCCGCGCTTCCTGGAGATTGCTCAGCACTTTATCATAGACTACTCCCGGCATGGCAATAGCAATAACTGGCACCCCTTTATCCAATAAGGCAATTGGACCATGTTTCATTTCCCCGGCGGGATAACCCTCGGCGTGAATATAACTAATTTCTTTCAGTTTTAAGGCTCCCTCCAAAGCAATGGGAAAATTGATCCCCCGCCCTAAATAAATCACGTGTTGTACTTCTTGAAACTCATAGGCCAGTTGTTCAATGGTTGCGGCTTGCGTTTCTAAAATCCACTCCACTTGATTGGGGATTTTTTGTAAATTGGCTAAATATAATTCCAGCTTGTCTGGGGTGAGCATCTGGCGTTGATAGGCCAGGTCAAAGGCTAATAAATAAAAGGCAACCACCTGGGCGACAAAGGTTTTGGTGGCCGCCACCCCGATTTCAATCCCCGCCCGGGTGTCAATCACGTAGGGAACCAAGCGCCCCAAACTACTCTCCGGACGGTTGGTGATGCCCAACAACCAAGGCGTGCCGGTTAACTGCCGGCTGGCGGCCAGGCTGAGGGCGGCCAGCGTATCCGCTGTTTCCCCGGATTGCGTCACCCCAATCGTGAGGGTATGGGGAGAATAGGGGGGCGGCGCATAGCGAAATTCCGAGGCATAGTGTACCGTGGTGGGGATGTGCGCCACCTGCTCCAAAATGTATTTCCCGACCAAACTGGCGTGCCAACTCGTGCCACAGGCGACAATCTGGATTTGCGCCAACTGGGGATACAATTCCTGCACCGGCCCCAGGGCAATCTGGCCGTCAATTAAATGGGATTCCAAACCCTGGCGCAGTACCCCCGGCTGGTCGTGGATTTCCTTGAGCATATAGTGCTTGAAGCCACCCTTTTCCACCAGCACCGGACTCCAACTCAGCCGCTGGGGATAACGCCGCACCCGCTCCCCCGCAAAGCTGTACAATTCCACCCCCAAAGGCGTTAGGCGCGCCAATTCCCCGTTTTCCAAAGGGAGAAACGCCTGGGTATGGTTGACCAACGCCGTCGTATCCGACGCACAAAACAATTCCCCCTGCCCCAACCCCACCACCAAAGGGGCTTGCTGCCGGGCAATAACAATCTCATCCGGCGCAGCGGCGGCAATGGCAGCAATCGCAAACGCTCCTTCTAGTTGGGCAACCGTTAAGCGCATCGCCTCCAGCAAAGAGTAATTATTTTGTAAATACTGACTCAAGAGATGGGGAATCACTTCCGTATCCGTATCGGAACTAAACACACAGCCTTGAGCCGTCAATTCATCCCGCAGGGGGCGATAGTTTTCGATGATGCCGTTTTGCACCACCGCCACCTGCTGGTGCTGGTCGCAGTGGGGATGGGCATTCCGTTCTTCCGGTTTGCCGTGGGTGGCCCAACGGGTGTGACCGATGCCCGTATGGCTCACCGTATTCGGTAAACGGGCTTGGAGATTGTGTAATTTACCCGGCGCCCGCAACCGGTGAATTTCCCCTTCACCCTGCCAGGCCAGCCCCGCCGAGTCATAACCCCGGTATTCCAGACGGCGCAAGCCTTCCATGAGAATGGCGATGGCCGGTTGCAACCCCACATACCCGACGATACCGCACATAAACACTCCCCTCAAATGGGTGGCAAAGAACCCGGAATGACCCAGAACCGGTTGGGTTGATTGTAAAAGGCAAAACTGGCTTTTGTCATCACTCCGTCATACTTTCGCGGGCAATACTGCGGACAATATCTCCCCGCGTCAAAATCCCCACCACCCGATTTTCGGAATTCACCACCGGCAGGCGGCGAATTTTATGCTGGTGCATTTTGTGTGCCGCCACCGTGAGCGATTCTTCCGGGCGAATGCTGATCGGTTCCCGGCTCATCACATCCCCGACGGTGGCTCCCAAAACCTTGTGCAATTCTTGGCGGTAATGGTGGGGGTTTTCCAGCCAAATCACCGCATCCATAAACCAAAAAAACACCGGCGGGCGCACCCCTTCCTGGCGTTCCAGAATGTCCTGAGTGGACAAGACCCCCACCAGTTGATGCCGTTCGTTCACCACCGGCAGGCCGCTGAATTTGCGTTCCCCCAAAATCTGGATCGCCTCCTCAATCGGGGTATCGGGATAGGTCACCACCGGGTCGGCAGTCATCGCTTCAGCGACGGTTTTGGTCATGGCTAGCCCTCGTATGCGCAATACTGTGGATTTTAGCGCAGAGCGTCGCCCCGCCATTGGGCTAGGTAGCTTTTCACCCCGGCGGTTTGCGCCACCACCTGCCGTTGCCGGTTAAACAGGATCACCTCCAGGGGGAGGGCCGTGCCCCCGTGCGCCTGCAGGTACTGCCGGGTGCGGTGTTGGATTTGCGCCAAAATCACTTCATACAGGGTGCGGACTTTCAGGGGTTGTACCTGCTGCAAGTAAGTCATGGCGGCATCCACAGTGGGCTGGGTGAGCAGTTTCTGTAAGACGGGCAGAGGTAAGCCGGTGCGCAACCCACAGGCGGTGAGAATTTCCAAACGGGCATCGGCAAGATGGTGATGGGTGTGGAAAATGCCCCCGGCCAATTTCAATAATTTGCCGTGATAGCCGAGCAGAATCAGGTTTTTGACGGCTAATAACGATGCCTCCACCAATAACGGCCCCAACCAGTTACCGGTTTTCACCAAATCATCCTCAGGAATCCCCCAAGCGCGGGCTAAATCCAACCCGTTTTCCCCGATACACAACACCACCACCGGCCGGGCGGCTTTCTGGCGCAGGTCTTGGCGAAACTGCTCCAACTGCTCCGGGGCACTCAAGGGATGGGCAATGCCACTCGTGCCCAGCAAGGCCAACCCTTCCACCACCCCGAACGCTGCATTGGAGGTGCGCTCAGCCAATTCCCGCCCCTGGGGCAGGATAATTTCCACCCGCAGGGGGCGACCGGGTCGCAGATGGTGCTGCAATAACCGGCGGGCATATGAGTAAATGGCGGCTTGGCCGGTTGCCTGCTGCCACCCCACCCCAAAGCCGCCGGTAATGGTTAATAATTCCTCCGTACTTGGTTCACCGGGATTACGAACATCATCGCCCCAGGAGACCACCGCCCACACCGGCGTATGCCGGGTTAGGTCTAAATTGTCCCCCGGTTGGGAACGGGTGATGGCCAACACGGCTCCGCCCGGCAAGGGGGCAACCTGTTCGATGGGAATTGCCGCCGGGGTGGGGGGTTCCAATAAATCCAAGGTCACGCTGGCCAAGGCTTCCCCGGTTTGGAGAAAATGCCAGGCCGCCACCGCACTGGCACAGGCAAAGACCGGGAGGGTGTAACCGGATTGCGCCATCACGCCAGATAGGAACGAAAGTCACTGAGAATCTCCACCGCTGCCGCCAGTTGTGCCGGCGTGTGGGTACTCATCACCGACAACCGCAGGCGACTGGTGGGCACGGTCGGCGGACGCACGACGGCGGCAAATAACCCCGCCGCCAACAATTCCGGTTCCATCGCGGCGGCAGTGGCGGTATCCCGGATGGGCAGGAGGATAATCGGCGAAGCCACTCCCGAAGGACAGGGGAACCCCGCCTGGGTCAAACGTTGCCGCAGGTCGTGAATATTGCGCCCCAACTGCTGTTGCCGAGCCGGTTCCCCCTGGACAATCGCCACCGCCATCGCCGCTGCCGCCGTATCGGGGATGGATAAGCCGGTGCTATAAATCCAGGTGGGTGCCCGGTGGCGCAGATATTCGATCAAAACCTTACTCCCGGCCACATAGCCCCCCATACTCCCCAAGGCTTTGCTGAGATTCCCCACCTGGATCAAAGTCCGTCCCTGGCAACCCGTCGCCTGCACCCACCCCGCTCCGTCTTGGCCAAACACCCCGTTGGCATGGGCTTCATCCACCAAAACCATGCAATCGTACCGCTCGGCCAAGTCTAAAATTGCCGCCAAGGGACAACAATCCCCGTCCATGCTAAATAAAGTTTCCGTAGCAATCAAACAGCGCCGGTGCCGGGAACGATATTTCTGTAAGAGTTCTTGTAAATGTTGGACATCGTTGTGATCGTAGCTATACACTTTGGCCTGGCTGAGTTTGGCTCCCTGTTGTAGGCAACTGTGGTTGTACTGGTCTTGGAAAATCCCATCCCGGCTGCCCACCAAGGCGGCGACCGTCCCCAGACAGGCCGCATAACCACTGCTGAAGACGAGGGCTTCTTCGGTGCGTTTCCAGCGGGCGAGGCCGATTTCCAGTTGGCGATGCAGGGCGCGGTGGCCGCTCAGTAGGCGGGAACCGGTCGCCCCCACCCCGTAGTCCTGCATGGCTTGGGTGGCCGCCTGCACCAAGCGGGGGTCACCCGCCAGCCCCAGATAATCATTGCTGGCAAAGTTGAGTACGTTGTGTGCACCAATCTCGACAACTGCCCCGGAGCGGCTGGTCACCTGCTTCAGGCTCCGTTGCCAATGGGCACGTTCCAGGGTCGCAACAGCTTTGGTCAGCCAATGGTATGGGTCCAACCCGCTTACCTGCATCCGTGGCTTACTAGGGATTTTGTCCTAGAGTATAGCAGGGGGTGCCCCCGCTATTGTGCCGGGGGGTCTGCCGGTTTTTGGGGGAGGATTTGCTTGAGGTCAATGCCCGTCGCCGCCCGCACCTGCTCCAGAAACGTCACCGTTCCCATTGCGGGTGACTGACTATCCAAAACCGTCACCTGTTGGACCTGCACCTCCGGTACCGTGGCCGCCAACGCCCGCAGGAGGGGTTCCAGTTTTTGTAACAGGAAAATTTGCCGGGCATAGGCTCCCCCTTGCATCCAGGAGGCCGCCAACTGCTGCATCCCTTCCACCAGGGCTTTCCCTTCTTCGATAATCTGCGCCGCCGCCGCCTTCGCTTCTTCAATGGCTTCCGCACAGGAGGCTTCCGCAGGGGCGACCACATCCGCCTGTAGTTGTTGGCGCACCTGGGCAATCCGTTCCCGTTGTACCGCTAAATCCGCCTGGGTGCGGGCGAGTTTTGCCCCCACTTCCGCCTGGATTTCCGCAATCAGGGCTTCCCGGCGGGTGACCGCATCCCGAATCCGCCGCTGGGCTTCCGCCTGGACAATCTGCATTTCCGAATCCAGTTGGGCAAACACGGTTAACCGGGCGTTTTCAGCCGCTTGAATGGCCGACTGGGACTGGGCTTGCGCTTCGGCGATCCGGGCATCCCGCAACAGCTCGGCCCGCTGTTTGCGCCCCAGGGAATCCAAATACCCCACATCATCGGAAATGTTTTGAATTTGTAAAGTATCCAACACCAAACCCAATTTGCCCAAATCCTCTTCCGCTTCGTCTTGCAAACTCCGCACAAAGGCCAATTTATCTTCATTCACCTGCTGGGGGGTGAGGCTGGCCAGTACCCCCCGTAAATTGCCCTCTAAGGTTTCTTTGGCCAGGCGTTTGATCTCTTCCCGATTTTTGCCGAGCAAGCGTTCAATGGCATTGTGAATCACCGGTTCTTCACCGGCAATTTTGATATTGGCGACCCCTTCGACCCTGAGGGGAATGCCCCCTTTAGAATAGGCTCCCGATACTTTGAGTTCAATAATTAAATTGGTCAAATCCAAGCGCAACACCCGCTCGAATAGAGGCATCCGCAGACTGCTGCCCCCTTTGACCAACCGATACCCCACCCGCCGGTGCAGCGAGGGCACCCAGCGGGTGGTACCGGCAAAAATTAACACTTCGTTCGGTTGACAAATGTAATATAAATTGCGAATGGCACTGGTAATAATAATGCCTGCAATAATCAGAATCACAATCAATTCCATACGGTTTCACCCCCAAGTCAGCCGGTTGCTCCTATCATAACCAGGCTGCGGTTGCCACTTGACCAATGACGATCAAGGCCGGTGCCGTCAGACCCGCTTGGCTGACCCCCGCCTCGATGGTGGCCAACGTCCCGTACACCCGCCGTTCCTGCGGCCATGTCCCCCATTGCACCACACAGACCGGTGTGTCCGCCGGGCGTCCCCCGGCCAGCAAGGCCGCCGTAATCTGGGCTAAGCGGTGCATCCCCATATAAATCACCAGGGTATCGGCTGCCTGCGCCAAAGCCGTCCAGTTGACTGCGTCCTGAGTTTTACCCACCGCCTCGTGGCCGGTCACCAGGGTCACGCTGGAACTTACCTGCCGGTGCGTCAGGGGAAAGCCCATGGCCAGCCCCGCGCTAATCCCCGGCACCACCTCAACCGGCACCCCCGCTTGCCGTAACCCGCTCAGCTCCTCCCCACCCCGGCCAAAAATAAACGGGTCGCCCGCCTTGAGGCGCACCACGGTTTCATACTGCCGGGCTTTGCTGATTAGTAATTCGGTAATCTTCGCCTGGGGTAAACTATGCCAGCCCCGATACTTACCGACAAAAATCCGTTCCGCCTGCGGGTTGATCATCGCGAGAATGGGGGGGCTGACCAGGGCATCGTAAAGCACTACATCCGCCAATTCCAGCAGGGTTTTGCCCTTGAGGGTGAATAAACCGGGGTCGCCCGGCCCGGCTCCCACTAAGTAAACTGTACCTGTCATCGCCATGCCCCACGCCAGTAAAAGTCATAAAAGAAAATTATCTATTATATATAGCCATATGACCGGATTGGTGAACCCAGATTTTTTGGGGGAGAACTCAAGGCGGGGGCTGCGCCCCGGCGACCGCCGCAGAGCCGGCTGCCCTGTTGGCCTTAGCGCAAACGCTCCGGGATGGGGTGGAGGTGCAAGACCGGCGGTATCAATTCCAAACCTATCCCCAATCCTTTGTCGGCAGCGAAGCGGTGGAATGGCTGATGCGAACCCAGGGACTCTCCCGCAAACCGGCGGTTCAAGTGGGGCAAGAATTGCTGGAATTGGGGTTGATTGCTCACAGCACGGGCGAACACCCCTTTCGGGATGGCAATTATTTTTACCGGTTTGCCCAGACCGATTAACTCAGCAGCCGAATCGCCCGCCGAATCCACACCTCTGCATCTTGAGCCTCTTGGCATTGTTGATCCCGCTCCAGTTGACGCAAAGCATGGCTGATTTCACCGCCGCTGTAGCCCAGAGCCGCCAAAGTCAGGGTGACTTCTTCCCGAATGGCCGCAGGTACGCCGCTCACCGGCATCTCCCCCTGCCACCGATGCAGGTGTTGCCGCAATTCCAAACTCAACCGTTGGGCGGTTTTGGGGCCAACCCCCGGCGTTTGGCTCAAAAGCGCCGTATTGCCGCTGACAATCGCCTGCACCAAATCCACCGGTGCTAAGGCATCGAGCAATGCCAGAGCCAACTGCGCCCCAACCCCATTCACCCGGAGCAACTGGCGGAATAAATCCCGCTCCGGTTGAGTGCCAAAACCGTACAGGAGGGGTTGCTCATCGCGCATTTGTAAATGGGTGAATAGCTGCACCGTTTGGCCGACCGTCAACCCCTGCCCACAGCGTTGCCCCACCTGCATTTCCCAGCCCACCCCCTGCACCTCCAGGGTCACCAGCCATTTCCCCTGGATGGAGCCGACCGCCGTCACCCTGCCGGTGAGGAAGCCGATCATCCCCGCTTTTGGAAAATGTACGGCCCCATGAGCGCCCCCCACAGGGCTTGGCCGGTGTCGGGGTCAATGCCCCGGTCATAGCTGAGCAAAGTTTGGGCGTTCACCCGCCACCCCAATTCCACCCGCCGGGTCTGGCCGTTGTACTCAAATTCACAGTGACACCCCGGGACTAAACTGGCCTGAAATTCCCCGTCTTGGTACTGCACCGCCAACACACAGCCGGGCAGGCGGGTCACATCCGCGTCGCTGAAAGCCGCCAACCGCTCGGGTTGGGCACCACACCCCTGCCATCGCCGGGGTTCCCGGCAGGCATAATACTGGACTGTGTCGGGATACAAGACCAACACCCGCTGGCGGTAGGCTTGGCTGGGGGTGAGGGCGCTGGCCTGTTCAATAAACAGGGCGGGCTGTCCGGCAATACCTTGGGGAATGACCCGCTGCCACAGCCACAAATGCACATACCAGGCGGGTTCCGCCAGGGCTTGGGAGTAGTTGTCATACCAACCGGGCAGCCAGTCCCACAGCAGCGCCATTTCCTTCGTAGAAATACTCATTTTTTTACAATTCCGGGTGAACAGGGTCAGAATCTTCTATCGTTAAAAATACACCGGTCACTTGCCAATCGGGCATGGTGCTTTCTCCTTCCCTGTTACAGGATTTGTTGCAGACGCATCCCCGTCTGCGCCCCCAGATCTATTTCAAAGCGTCGTTGACGGCTCTTTCCCACGCCATGGAAGATCAGGTGTTGGGGGGCGGGGATGAGCCGCTGGTGATTGCCAATTTCCAAAAGGAACGCTACTACCGCCAGGAAACCCGCCGTTATCGTCAGTTGGCACAATATACCTCCCAGATTTACGTGCTGGCTGCCCCGGAGACGGATTTTGCCCAGGTGAGTGAACCCTACGAAACCATCCCCTTTGACCCCGGCGACCCCCTGGCGCAGGAGTGGCATCTGGTGGTGCTGGGGAGCCGTTATGCCGCCTGTTTGGTCTGCCGCGAACGCCCCAGCGATACCCCCTTGATGGACCAAGCCCGCCGGTTTGAGGGGATTTGGACGTTTGACCGGGGGGTGAGCCAAACGGTGGCGCGGCTCTTGCTCGAACGGATTGTCTCTTATCAACCCCGCTTGACGGCCAAAATTCAGGCGGCGATCAGCCGCTACGAGCTGGAAGCCGGTGCCGCCCCGGTGCCGCCGGCGGGTTTGCACCCGGAGCCGTTTGTGGAACGGCTGGTAACCTATTTGCAATCCAGTCAGTACAAAGTCCTAAAAGCCTACCGCGCCTTGAGTGACCAGGAACGGCAGCAGCGGTTGGTGAATCTGATTACGGGGGCAATTCGCAGTACCCTCAACCCGGAGGAGATTTTCCCGATTGCGGTGCAGGAACTCGGCAAAAATTTCCCCCAATGTCGCTGTATTTTGTACCGTTGTCGCTCCCATCATCCCTTTGCCCGCATCGAGTACGAATATACGGCGGCGGGGGTGCCGTCGTTGAAGGGGACGGACTGGCCGTTACACAACAATCCCCTGTTTGGGTTGGCGCTGGGGCGGGACCGGGCGATCGGCCTGAACGATGTCACGGTGGCACCGGAATTGCGGGGCTATGAGGAATTGTTGGCGTTACTGCAACGGCAGCAGGTGCGTTCTTGGTTAATGGCGCCGATTATCCACCAGGGGATGCTGTTGGGGATGTTGGAACTGCATCATTGCGGGGCAACGCCCTATCCCTGGCGGGAGGTGGATTTGGCCTTGGTGACGGCGATTGCCAACCAGGTGGGGCTGGCGTTGGTGCAGGCGCAAGCCTACAAGAGTTTGGCGGAACTGAACCAGCAGTTGGAGGCTCTAGACCGCACCCGCACCAATTTAATTGCCATTATCGGGCATGAATTGCGGACCCCTTTATCCACAATTCAGGTGTGTTTGGAGAGTTTGGCGACCGAGCCGGAGATGCCGCCCTCGGTGCGCCAAGAGATGCTGACGGCGGCCATGACCGATGCAGAACGGCTGCACAAATTGATTCAGGATTTTCTCACCCTGTCGCGTTTGGAAAGTGGCCGGGTGCAGTGGCAGACGGAGGCAATCACTCTTTCCGAATGTGTGGAGTTGGCGCTGGCGCATCTGCGTTCCCGCTACGAGCGGCTGCCCCAGATTCAGGTGGAATTGCCCGCGGATTTACCCCTGCTGCGCACCGATGGGGAGGGGATTGTGGAAGTGTTGGTCAAATTGCTGGACAATGCCTGTAAATTTACCGATCCGGAGGGGCGGGTGACGGTGCGGGCGCAGGTACAACCGGGGCAGATGTTGGAGGTGGTGGTCGCGGATACGGGGCGGGGGATTGAACCGAGCCAGTTGCAGGCGGTCTTTGACCGGTTTTACCAAGAAGAGGGGGCGCTGCGGCGCACGGTGGGGGGAACGGGGCTGGGGTTGGCCATCTGTCGGCAGATCGTTGCCGGGTTGGGGGGGCAGATTTGGGCGGAGTCGGCGGGGCGGGGGCAGGGGAGCAAGTTCCATTTTACGATTCCTTTGGGGGTGCGCCCGGATTCGGGGGATATGTCCCGTCCGGTGGAAACCTGAAGACCCCAGCGGCGGTTATCCGTAAACTGCCGGGCTGACGTGCCCCGTTTCATCCACCCACACCAGACCCTGTTGCGGCGGTTCCGGCGGCGGTTCTAAGGCCAATTCCACCCGCAGACCGGGGTACTGTTGCCGCAGGTGCTGGGCATAATCCAAAGCGGCTCGGTAGGCGGTTGTCCCCTGAGGCACCACCACCCAATCGGCGGGGGCGGGGTGCTGCGGTAAAACGCCGGTGGGGAGCAACTGCTGGTGTAAAGTCTCCAGATTCAGGGAAAACCCAATCCCCGGCACGGTTTTCCCCTGGGGATGGTAGGTGCCGATTAAATCGTCATAACGCCCCCCCTGCCCCACCAACTGCACCGTATGCCCCTGCAGGACGGCCACCTGCAAAACAATCCCGGTGTAGTAATCCCACGGTTGCAGCAAACTTAAATCCAAAACCAGGGGAAAATCCGCCGGCAACAGTTCCACCAGGGATTTCAGATGGTTCAGCCGTTGCCATTGGGCGGGGGGCAGTTCCCAGGACGTTAATTGCTGAAACACGCTCGCCGGTTCGCCCCGCAGGTGCAACCAATGGAGTGCCTGTTCGCGCCACGGGGAAGGCAGTTGCCCCAAGGCCACCCGGTCAAGGCGGATTAATCCTTGGGTAACCGCCGCTTGCCAGGGCGGGGGTAATTCTTGAATCCAGGCGCGCGTTAAGCCGGCTTCCCCCAGAATCACCCGCCAAGGGGGTAGGTGAATGGAGCTTAAGCCGTCCTGTAAGAGACGCAAAATTTCTGCATCCGCCAACAGCCCCCCCGCCCCCAGCAGTTCCACACCCACCTGGTAGGATTCTTGGCAATGCCCCCGTTGGGGATGGGGACGAAACACATTGGCCACGTAGTACAGCCGTTGGGGATGAGGCACCTGCCCCCAGCGACTGGCCGCCACCCGCGCAATTGAAGCCGTCACATCGGGGCGCAGGCCGTAAATGCCATCCCGGTCCTGAATCTGCACCACCCGTTCCGGGCGCACCCGTCCCCCCGCCACCAGGGTATCCAGCCGTTCTAAGGTGGGGGTTACCACCCGCTGATAGCCCCAACGGTGAAACGCCGCTTGTAACCGTTCCCGAATCCAAGTTTTCTGGAGCACTTCCAGGGGTAATAAATCTCGGCTCCCGGTCGGCGGCTGGAAGGTCATCGGCCGAAGAAACCAAACAGACCTTTGCCTTTTTTCTTTTCCGGGGCGGCTTTGGCTTTGGCTTCATTTTCTTTGGCCTGTTTCGCCAGCATTTTTTCTACCACCTCAAGCCCCTGGCTGGCGCGGGCATTGCCGGCATCCCGCTTTAACGCCCGTTCAAAGTGAATTTTGGCCATTTTCAACTGGTTGGTTTGCAGATAAACATACCCCTTCAGACTCAAACAACGGGCATCGCCGCTGTCGAGTTTCAAGGCATCGTCCAGTTCCCGCAGCGCGCCGGGATAATCCTTCATGCGCACCAGTTCTTCGGCGCGGTTGTAGAACTGATCCAAAAAAGAGGGTCTGCTGGGTTCGGCGGCGGGCGCTGCCGGGGTGGCTGCCGGGGCGGGGCTGGCATCTGGTGTCGCCGCCGGGGTCGGACGGACGTAGGCCACCGTATTCCCCGCATACTGCCAGCGCAACATGGCCAGATTCAGTTCGCTGATTTCGTTGATCACCTGCATTGTCTCGTGCGGCACGGTAAATTGCCGCTGGTTGAGTTGTTCGAGGGTCTGCCGGTAGTAGGTTTCTGGGTCGGATTGCCGCTGGAGTAAATTGGCCGCCTCCGTCTCAAAGGGTAGGGTTTCCTGCGCTACCCGTTGCCCGATCATTTTTAGAATCAAATTGTGTTCCGCCCGGATCTTGTCGTTAAATAACTTTTCGTAGGCCGGATTCACCAGGCGAGACAAAATCTGAGCGGCCAGTTGTCGGTCTTCTTCGTTCATGTGGCTGGTGGTATCCGGGTGGAGTGCCCGTGCCACCCGCATATACCGGCGGCGAATATCCTGTGGTCCGGCATCCAACGGCACACCCAAAATGGCGTGGTAGTCGGTCTGTTGGTAACGTCCCAGTCCTTGTTGAATGCTTAAATCCATAGGAGTCGTGCTGGTGTCATTTGGGTTATCAAGTCTGCTTTAGTCTTGTTTAATTAGTATAACCTGGAATTTCGGGTGGTTCCCTCTGCCCATCATCCCTAGGAAAACCAATAACCAATCCCCAAAAATTGGGTCATGAACCCCTCCTCCGCCCCGGCCATTGCACTGTACCAAGTGGATGCCTTTACCCAAACCCTCTTTGGGGGCAATGCCGCCGCCGTGTGTCCCTTAACGAGGCCGCTGCCCCCGGCGCTGTGTCAGGCGATTGCCCAGGAAAACCAACTTTCGGAGACGGTCTTTCTCTGGCCGGATGACAGCGGCGGCTATCATATCCGCTGGTTTACGCCGACCTGTGAGGTGGACTTGTGCGGCCATGCCACCTTGGCGGCGGCCTATGTGGTGGGGACGTTTGTGACACCGGGGTGTGGCGTGGTGCGGTTCCGGAGTCGGCAGGAATCCCTGACCGTTCGGCAACAGGGAGATTTATGGGAATTGGATTTTCCCCGATGGCCTTTGACCCCGGCAACCCCCACGGCGGCCCTGATGGCCGGGTTGGGGCTGGTGCCCCAGGAGGTCTGGCGCAATCACCGCGATATAGTGGCGGTCGTAGCCGATGCGGCGCAAGTGCAAGCCATCCAACCCGATTACCCCCAACTCGCCCAACTGGATAGCCTGGGCGTTGTGGTGACGGCACCGGGGCAAGACGTGGATTTTGTCTCCCGCTTTTTTGCCCCCCGCATGGGTATCCCGGAAGACCCGGTGACGGGTTCGGCTCACTGTGCTTTGGCTCCCTACTGGGCCCAACGGCTCGGCAAAACCGGCCTGCACGCCCGGCAACTCTCCGCCCGGGGCGGGGAATTGTGGTGTACGGTCACGCCCGCCCGCGTGTTCATCCGCGGCGGGGCGGTCTGCTATCTGACCGGGCAGATTCATCTGCAGGCAACCCCAGGGGCAATCGCCTAATCCATCCATCCGGCCATGCCGCGTTGACGGCGGTAGTCATGGCAAGCGATGGCTGGAGAAGAGAACAACCAGGCCGAAGGCAACCAGCACCAGCCCCGTCAAACCATAGACCCAGCGCCAAGGTTGCGCCAGGCGTCGCCAGAGCAGACTGGTTCCCAGGTAGAGGCCGCCAAAGACGATAAACACGCGAGCCGTTACCGTCGCTGACCATCCCCAGAGAAAAGCACTGCAGCCGAGGGCAATCAGTGGATTAAAGAGGGCAATTGTTTGACCATAACCAGCGGGTACTGGGGAAGTCTGCTGGGAGTGAGAGCGCCACTCATACCAAGGGGGCAATACCGTAAAGCCCAGCCAAGTCAACGCCAGAATCGCTTGCGCTTGCAACGCCCTAAACTGATCTAGCTGGTGAAGGTAAGCACCAATAAACATTATTAACATCAGCCATCCCAACCAAAAGGATGACAGCAGGAGCGATCGCCAGCCCTTCACCCCATAAATCGCCCAACTGCCCAAGAGAATTAAGAAGACATAACCGGTCCGTGCCAAAGGATTAATAGAGAATGGCACAAGCAAAGGGGTCACCAGCCCGCCAACCACACCAATTACCGCAAAAATGGCTCGATTTTGGCGCAACGATATGAAAAATGCCCCTACGGTCACCGCCACCATCAACGGGAACGCTACGTCCCGAGGCATCACGGTCAAAAACTGATAGGCGGTAAAGATGGTAAGGTAATACGTCGCCAGACCGCCCCCCTGCAAAAACTGGCTAAAAACGGCTCGCCGCTGCAACCGCCACCCTCGACCTAGCAGCATGGTACCCATCAGGAACCCCATGCCAACCCGCACCGCATCCCTGCTCCAATCCAATGCCACTTTTATCTTGAGGGAACCACTATTACGGATCAATTACGGATCAGCCGTCGCCGGGGCGCACCCCTGGCCTTGGGTTCTTCGTAATTTAGGCATTCTGGCCAGAGAATTTCCACCTGGCTCCCATAATCATAGAGATGCTCTGTCCATACATCAAGTCCTATTGCTATATAAATGCAAAAAAAATGCAAAAAATGTTAAAAACCTCAAAGAATCCCGGTATTTTTGAACCACGGCTGGGATGCTTCCGGTCTGAGGCACAAGAACATTACTGTTTTGGAGGCAGAAAATGGCCAATTTCTGGAGGACATCAGTCCCTCGCCTGGGATGGGGGATAGCCCTGACCGCTGGGTTGGTGACGCTCCCCGCCCATGTTACCCAAGCCCAAGCGGATACCTTTGGGGCGATTGCCTGGTCGCAACGCACCGGTGCCCAGGGCTACGCCTGGAACTACAGGACGCGGTTAGGGGCAGAAAACCGCGCCCTGCAAGAGTGTGAAGCCCAGTCCGGAACGGGCGACTGCCGGATCATGGTCTGGTTCCGCAACGCCTGTGGTTCCATTGCCCAAACCCGCGACGGCTCGGTGGGAACCGCCTGGGGGAGCGATCCTGCCCTCGCGGAAAAATACGCCCTGCAATCCTGCCGCCAGTACGGAGCCTGTCGCATCACCCGCACCTTTTGCTCCAACGAATAGTGGGTCAAAATCCCAGTTGGTCAAGCCGTTGAGCCAATTCCGACCAACTTAAATGTTGCTCCAGATAATGAATGTCGGCAGG
>CALHCP010000111.1 GCA_937936705.1 uncultured cyanobacterium
ACGGCGGGCGGGTTGTGGTGGTGGTGGCAACACCTGCCCCCGGAGCGGCTGACCATTACGCTTGAACGTCCCCCGGTGCCGCTCCCCAGCCCCAGTCCGCCCCCGCCCGACCCGCGGGCGGAAGCGCTGGCCACCCTGACGGCTTGGCAAAAAATCAAGGCGCAAGCCTTTGGGGAACAGCGGGCGATTGACCAGTTGGGGATGATCTTGGTTGACCCGGCTTTGAGCCAGTGGCGGGAACGGGCGCAACAGTCCCACCAGGAGGGAGTCATGGAAATTCATACGCTCAAACGTCTGGAGATTGAACGGATGCAGATGGTTAATGCCCAGGAAATGGTGGTGGAAGCCCGCATTGAAGACCAGGTGCAGGTGCAGGGGGAGGATGCGGGCAGCAACACCTATCAAGCGCGCTATGAATTGGTTAAATCCGCGCAGGGCTGGCGCATTCGCAAAATTTCCCTGCTGCCTTGATTGCCAGTGTGATGAACCCGACTGACCGATGCTGATTCCCTTTTCTGACCTGCTGACCCATTTACCCCAGGGCCCTCACGGCGGCGGCAACCCGACCTTAACCGGGGTCGCCAGCCTCACGACAGCCCAGGCGGGGGAATTGACCTTTGTAGAACACCGCCGCCTCTTGCCCCAACTCCAGGCAACCCAGGCTACGGCGGTGATTTTGCCCTTGGATGCGGATTTACAAGCTGTGGCACAGGCACGGGGGTTGGCTTGGGTGTCGGTGCCCGACCCGCGGCTGGGTTTTGCACTGGCCATTAACCAGTTTTATCAACCGGCGAGCCTGCCCGCCGGGATTCATCCGACGGCGGTGATTGACCCAACGGCTCGCCTGGGGACAGGGGTACGCATCGGCCCCCAGGCGGTGATCCAGGCCGAGGTGGTTTTGGGCGATGGGGTGCAGGTGTGGCCGGGGGTGGTGATCGGCGAACAGGTGACCGTGGGTGACCGGAGTATTTTGTATGCCAACTGTACGATTTACGAACGCACGCAAATCGGGGCGGATTGTATTATCCACAGCGGGGCGGTTTTGGGCAGCGATGGGTTTGGCTTTGTGCCGACCGGCGATGGCTGGGTCAAGATGCCCCAATCCGGGCGGGTGGTGCTCGAAGCCGGGGTGGAAATTGGCGCCCAGACCTGTATTGACCGACCCGCAGTGGGGGAAACCCGCATCGGCCAAGGGAGCAAACTGGATAATCTGATTCACATCGGGCACGGTTGCCGCTTGGGTGCCCATTGTGCCTTGGCCGCCCAGGTGGGGTTGGCGGGGGGCGTGATTTTGGAAGACTGGGTGATTTTGGGCGGGCAGGTGGGGGCGGCCAATCAGTTGCGGGTGGGCAGTCGGGCGCAGGTGGCGGCCAAAAGCGGTTTGCATCAGGATATTGCCCCGGGTGCGGTCATGGCGGGGTATCCGGCGATTCCCCTCCCCCTGTGGCGCAAGGTGGTGGCGGTGGTGCAACGGCTGCCGGAGATGTACCAAACCTGGCGCAAACTCAACCGGACGGATGCGGGCAACTGAGCGGGAACCCCGGTGCGATTTCAGAGGGAGGATTTAGGGCATCTTCCCTCCCAAGACGGTTGATAAATGGTGGGCTAACTGGTGCGGATGCACACTCAATTCCCCGCATTGGTTGGCCAGCCCTAACCCGGCTTGGGCGTGCCACCAAACCCCCGCCTGGGTGAGTGCCGTTAAACTGCGGTTTTGTTTGACCCCCTGTGCCAGCAAACCGCCGAGTAAGCCGGTCAGGACATCCCCACTGCCCCCGCGGGCCAATCCCGGTGTACTGGTGGGGTTGATGGCCAAGGAACCGTCGGGCGCGGCAATGATGGTTCGAGCACCTTTGAGTACCAGCACCGTATGGGAACTTTGGGTGGCCTGTTGCGCCGCCTGCACCCGGTTGGCGAGGTCCAGGTGGGGAAATAACCGGCGAAATTCCCCGGCGTGGGGAGTCAGCAAGGTAAAGGTCGGACGCAGGCACGACCAAGGGGCAAGCACATTCAGGGCATCCGCATCACAAAGGATGGGTAAATCGGTTTGCACCACCTGTTGAATGATGGGTTGGGCGTGGCGGGTCAACCCCGGCCCCAGGGCGATGAAATCATAGGCCGTGAGTGCCGTAGGCAATTGGGCAATCGCCCCTTGGTCGGTTTCGGGGCAGGCGATGATCACCGCTTCCGGCGTATGCCCGGTAATCAGGGGGCTGATGGTTGCCGGTACCGCCAGGGTCAACATCCCCACCCCACTGGCGCGTGCCCCTAAAGCCGCCAAAACCGCCGCCCCCGGATAGGTACGCGAACCACAGATGAGTAACAGATGCCCACATTCGTACTTATGAATGACGGTCGGGCGGGGGATGGGTAAAGCCCGCAGCATCGCCGGCTCGGTCAAGCGGGTGAATAGCGGCGATGAACCGAGCGTGTTGGTCATCGCCCGTACAGGAATATCAAAATCAATCCGTTCTAAAATCCCCACGTATGGTTGGGCAATGTCTTGGTATAAACCCAATTTCCAGAGACCTAAACAGAGGGTTCTTTGCGCTTGCATGGCAACGGGTTGGGGTTGCCCGGTATCCGTATGTAACCCGGAGGGCACATCAATACTGATGACCGTTTTATGCCAGCGATTGATGGTATGGATGCAATCAACCAACTCCGGGGCTAATTCCCGCTCGAAACCGAACCCGAATAAACCATCAATTAAGACATCACAGGTGTTTAATTCTGGTGCCTGTTCTGCAAACGGAATGCCTAAATAATGGGCATAATTCTTGTGGGCAAGGGTTAATGCTTTGGCTTGTGCAAACGGATGATAAATCATAACCGGATAGCCGCGCTGCCAGAGTTCCCGGGCGACGACCAACGTATCGGCACCGTTATGTCCCGGCCCGATCAGACAGCCGATGCTTTGCCCCGGTGGAATTAATTCGGTTAAGCGTTGGCTGATGCGACCGGCAACTTTTTCCATCAGAGCCGCCACGGGTAAGCCCTGCGCCAATAATTCTTGTTCAATGGCCTGCATTTGGGCGGCCGTTACCAGAATTGCTTCGGGGTCAAAAATTGGGGTGGCATTGTTCATACTTGATGACCGGATGGCTGGCTGCGCACCCACCAAGGCAATCGGCTAAAATACAAGCGTTCATTTCTAAGGTATCACCGATGCAACGGCGGACTTTGCTGGGGGGATTGGCGGTTTCCTTGGGGGGCTACTTGGCCTGGGGACAACCGGCGTGGGCGTTGGGGGGCACCTTGCCAGAGTTGGATCAACCGGCGCCCCTATTTTCCCTGCCCAGTTTGGACAATCAACGGATTTCCCTGGCGGACTATCGGGGCCAATGGGTGGTGCTGTACTTTTATCCCAAGGATTTTACCTCCGGCTGTACGTTGGAAGCGCGGCGGTTTCAGCAGGATTGGCCGCAGTATCGGGAACGGGGGGTGCAGATTCTGGGGGTAAGTGCGGATTCGGTGGATTCCCATGCGCAATTTTGTGCCAGCGAGGGGCTGAAGTTTCCCCTGTTGGCGGATACGGATGGGGCGGTGAGTCGAGCCTATGGTTCCTGGTTGGGGTTTATTTCTCTGCGACATACGTTCATCATTGACCCGGAGGGAATCATCCGGGCGCGGTTTGTCAAGGTGAATCCGGCGGTACACAGTCAAGAGGTGCTGGCCAAGTTGGACGAACTGCGGGTGGGTTAATGCCGGAAGCCGCCTACTGGTTGGCCTGGACACAGATTCCCGGGGTTGGGGCGGTTTTATTACAACGGTTGTGGCAACAGTTTGGCTCTTTGGAGCAGGCGTGGAGCGCGCCGGGGTCGGAATTGTTGGCCGTGCCGGGGTTGGGGATGCACTTGGTGACAACGATTCTCTCGACCCGTCCGACGCTGGACCTGCAGGCTTTGTATGACGCATGGGTCGGCAAAAATCCCTATTTCTGGACACCGGCAGATAGGGATTACCCCCGGTTACTCCGGGAAATTCCTGACCCGCCGCCGATTCTGTACTATGCGGGGCAGCCTCGGCCGGATGAATTGACCGCTCAGGTGCCGATGATGGCGGTGGTGGGCACGCGGGAACCCTCTGCCTATGGCCGCAAATGGACGGAAAAGCTGGTGCAGGGTTTGGTATCCCAGGGGTGGGCGGTGGTGTCGGGGTTGGCCGCCGGGATTGATGCGGTGGCTCATCGCGCCTGTTTACAAGCAGGGGGGCGCACCTGGGCGGTGTTGGGGACGGGGGTGGATCGGGTGTACCCGCCGGGGCATCGCCTCCTGCATCAGGAAATTGCCACCCAGGGGGTTTTGCTCAGTGAATATGCCGCCGGGACGGAGCCAGACCGGGTGCATTTCCCCCGCCGGAATCGGATCATTGCCGGTTTGTGCCGGGCGGTTCTGATCACCGAAGCGCCCCTGCGTTCGGGGGCATTGATTACGGCGGAATGGGCTTGTCAATACAATCGGGATGTGTATGTTCTGCCGGGTTCTCTGGACAATCCCACTTCTTTAGGATGCTTAAATTTAATCCATCAAGGGGCGCAGGTGATTTTGGGAGTCGAACATTTCTTGGAATTGGTAGGCGCGACCCCGGCGATGACCCAAACCCCCTTATCTGAAATTCCTCCCGAATTAGAGCCAATTTTTGCCTTAGTGACTACAGAACCGATTACCTTTGATGCGATTGTGGCCGCCAGCGGTCAAGCGACCGATACGGTGGCCAATGCCTTATTGGAATTGGAACTGAGTGGGCATATTACTCAATTGCCGGGGTTACGTTACCAGCGTTAAAGTTAAAATAGGGTATTGCTTCTGGGAGTCATTATGGCGTTGGCAACGGATGCAACCATCATTTATCCCGATAGCGATGGTCAGCCGATGGCAGACAATACGGTGCAATTTCGCTGGCTGGTGCTGATTAAAGAGAATCTGGAATGTCTGTTTGCCGATGCGGCGGATGTATTTGTGGCGGGGGATTTGCTGTGGTATCCGGTGGAGGGACACCCTGAGATTCGGGTGGCGCCGGATGTGATGGTGGTGTTTGGGCGGCCAAAGGGGGAACGGGGTTCCTACCGTCAGTGGGAGGAAGATAACATTGCGCCGCAGGTGGTTTTTGAAATCCTCTCGCCGGGGAACACCTTTAAGGAGATGACGAAGAAGCTGAAGTTTTACGACCGCTATGGGGTGGAAGAGTATTACGTGTATGACCCGGAGGGTGGGGATTTGACCGGGTTGCAACGGCGGGAGGGGGAATTGGCCTTCATTGAGGAAATGAGCGACTGGGTGAGTCCGCGGTTGGGAATCCGGTTTGGTTGGGTTGAGGGGCATTTAACCATTTATTACCCGAATGGCCGCCCGTTTTTGACCACGGTGGAACTGGCGCAACGGCTGGAACAATCGGAGCAGCGGGCGGAGCGGTTGGCGGCGCAGTTGCGAGCCTTGGGGGTAGAACCAGAGGTTTGATTCCCCTAATATAGCAGTAGGCCAGAAGAGTTGAATGTCAAGGGAAAAGGTAGAAGTCATTTCAAAAATAGTTACTAACGATCAAATGAAGGTGTAGTAATCCTACATGAGTTTAGAATGGCAGTCCTAGGGGCGTAGTCTCCGTCCTTGGTTCTCCAGTATATCTGTTCACAAATCAAGGGCACCTCTATTGATGGGAGCCAAGCGGGAATTCTCTGGCCAGAACGCCCCAATTATGCAGAACCAAAGCGGGGGGTGCCCCCCACGACTTCCGTTCTAAACTCAATTAGGATGAATATAGCATTACCCGATTACTCAACACTTCCATAGCCGGTTTTCATCCATTGATCCACAAAATGGGTATCTACTTGAGCTTTAACAAAATCAGGATGATTGAGTAAATGCTGGTGAAAATCAATCGTGGTTTTAACGCCGGTAATCGCACATTCCTGTAAGGCGCGTTTCATTCGGGCAATGGCATGATCGCGATTTTCCCCCCAGACAATAATCTTGCCGATCAGCGAATCATAATAGGGCGGAATTTCATAATCGGGATAGACATGGGAATCCACCCGCACCCCCGGTCCCCCCGGCGGTAAATAGGCCAAGATCCGACCCGGACAGGGGCGAAATTGATGTTCCGGGTCTTCCGCATTGATCCGACATTCAATCGCATGACCCCGTAATTCCACATCGGTTTGGCTAAACGGTAACGGCTCACCCTGGGCAATGCGAATTTGTAAAGCGATTAAATCCAAACCCGTCACCATTTCGGTAACCGGATGTTCGACCTGAATCCGGGTATTCATTTCCATGAAATAAAAATGCCCGTGTTTATCCACCAAAAATTCCACCGTCCCCACGCCGACATAACCAATGGATTGCGCCACCCGCACCGCCTGTTTACCCATTTCTTCCCGCAATTCCGGGGTGAGAATCGGACTGGGCGCTTCTTCGAGTAATTTTTGATGACGGCGCTGAATCGAACAATCCCGCTCCCCCAAATGCACGACATGACCGTATTGATCCGCCAAAATTTGAATTTCCACATGGCGAGGTCGTTCGATAAACTTTTCCAAATAGACCCCCGGATTGCCAAAGGCCGCCTCCGCTTCCCCCTGCGCCGCCAAAAATGCCCGGCCGAAATCGTCCGGTTGCCGTACCACCCGCATCCCCCGCCCCCCTCCACCGGCGGTGGCTTTGATGATCACCGGAAACCCGATGTCCTGGGCAATTTTCACCGCCGTCCCCTCATCGGTGAGTAACCCCTCACTCCCCGGAATCACCGGCACGCCCGCCTGTTGCATCGTCCGTTTGGCGGTGGATTTATCCCCCATCGCCCGCATCGCCTGGGGCGTTGGCCCGACGAAAATCAAGTCATGGTCGGCACAAATTTCGGCAAACCGGGCATTTTCCGCCAGAAAACCGTAGCCCGGATGAATCGCCGTGGCATGGCGGGTGAGGGCGGCAGCAATAATGTTGGGAATATTGAGATAACTTTTGGCACTGGGAGCCTCCCCGATACAGACCGCTTCGTCGGCCAACTGGACGTGTAAACAGTGCCGGTCGGCGGTTGAATGGACTGCAATGGTTTTGATGCCCAACTCGCCACAGGAACGCAAAATGCGAACGGCAATTTCCCCCCGATTGGCGATGAGCAGTTTGGGAATAGCAGCCATGATGTCCCCAGCAGTCAGAAACTGATCGTACCATGTTCCGGGAACCCGC
>CALHCP010000112.1 GCA_937936705.1 uncultured cyanobacterium
AGTTGAGGAAGGGTTTGCTATCGGGCAGAGTGGCGGGGTCATTGAGCCAAGGTGCGGCCTTTCCCGGTTGCTTGAACGACTGGGAGTTATAGTTGGCTGTGGATAGCAGGCGTTGGCTGTGCTTCATGGTCTTACCCTGCCGCTGATTTCCCTGGGGTTTAACTGTATCTTAATCTATAAATCTAGTCGATTCTTGCCGATTTCTACATTGATTTGTATCACTGGGATGCCGTGCAGAAAAGGTTAAATCTATGGTTTCTGATTGACAAGTCTAGGGAATTGTTCCCAGAATAGGGGTGTGACGGACGAAGGGGGAACAGTCATGACCGGGAAGCAGTTTTGGTTAGGCGGGTTGATGGGCTTGCTGGTGGTTCTGGGTGGGGGAGTAGCGAGGGGGAACCCGATTGTGCCGGCCAATGACGGGGTGGGCAGTGTGGTCAACCGGGTGGGGAATCAGTTTGATATTACGGGTGGCACGCGCGCCGGCAGCAATTTATTTCACAGCTTGTTGAAGTTTGGGTTGAGTGCGGAGCAGATTGCCAACTTTTTGAGCCAGCCGAGCATTCGCAACATTTTGACGCGGGTGACGGGTGGGGAGACATCGGTGATTAACGGTTTGATTCGGGTGACGGGCGGGAACAGTAATTTGTATTTAATGAATCCGGCGGGGGTCGTATTTGGTGCGGGGGCGCGTCTGGATATTCCGGGTTCGTTTCATGCCACGACGGCGAATGCGATTAAGGTGGGGGATGGCTGGTTTGGGATGAATACGTCGCCGTCGGAGTTGATGCGGTTGACGGGGGAGCCTGGGGGTTTTGGGTTTAGCAGTCTGAACCGGAGTTTGAACGGGGAGTTGGCGGGTGTTATTCGGAATGAGGGGCAGTTGGTGGTGAATGGGGGTCAACGGGTGGTGTTGGCCGGCGGGGTGGTGGTGAATACGGGAGTGATTGAGACGCCCCATGGGCAGGTGGTGGTGACGGCGAGTCCTGGGGGGCGGTATGTGGAGATTACGCCGAAGGGGAGTGCGCTGAGTTTTCAGTTGCCGGTGGCAGAGGATGCGAGTTTAGCGGTGGAGAATTTGCGGCCGCTGCGGTGGGAGGATGTGTTACCGCTGGCGAGTGGCAGTGCGCTGGTGGGCGGCCGGTTGTCGGTGGCTTCCGGGGTGGTGAATCGGGAGTCACGGATTGAATTGGTGGGGGAACAAGTGCGGCTGTTGCCGGGGGTGGATTTGGATAACCGGGGGACAGATGGATTGATTCAGGTGCAGGTGCAACCGTTGGTGCCGGTGGAGGGGTTGGTGTTTTTAGACCGGGTGCGAAATTACGAGGAGATAGCGAACAGTCTGACCGGTGGGCATCGGCTGGTGTTGTTGAACCGGACGGATAGCGGTGTGGCGAAGGTGAACCAGGCGTTAGAGGGGCAGCGTGGGGTGAAGTCGCTGCACCTGGTGGGGGATGGGAATGCGGGGCAAATCTGGTTAGGACGGGATTTTATTACGTTGGAGCGGCTGGGGGATTATGCAGCGGGGATAGGGCAATGGGGACAGTATTTAGACCAAGAGGGGGGGATATTTCTGTATGCGTGCAATTTAGCCCGGACGGCGGCGGGTCAGGGGTTAGTTGACCGCATTGGAGAATTGACGGGTGTCCGGGTGGCAGCTTCGACGGATGTAACGGGTCATAGCCGGTACGGGGGCAACTGGGTGCTGGAGTATGGCACACCGGGGACATTGCCGTTTGCCCTCACCCCGATTGAACAGGCAGATGTGAAGTTACTGACTTTTACGGTTAATGCGGCTGGAGATGCGGGTAACCCTGGGGAGTTACGGACGGAACTGACTAATGCCAATGTTGCGGTTGGTGCGGATACGGTGCGGTTTAGTTTTGGGGCAGCGACGACGATTACTTTGGCTTTAGGTGAATTGTTCGTAACAGATGATACGACTTTTGATATTGCGCCGGGTGGTGCAGCGGTGACCATTGACGGGAATAATGCTTCACGGGTGTTTAACATTGCGGCAAACACGACGGTCACTTTTGATGGGACGGGGGCGAGTATTACGATTACGGGAGGAAATGATGTAAACGGTGGGGGTATTTTGGTTAATAATGGCGCCAATCTGACTTTGCAAGATAATGTGGTTGTCACCGGCAACACGGCTGGTGACTCTGGTGGTGGTATTTATGCTGATACGAATTCCACAGTCACGATTACCAATTCCCAAGTGAATGGAAACGAGGCTACATTTGGTGGTGGTATTTTTGCTGATAGGAATTCCACAGTCACGATTACCAATTCTCAAGTGAATAAGAATGAAACTCTTTTCTTGGGTGGTGGTATTTATGCTTGGGAGGATTCCACAGTCACGATTACCAATTCCCAAGTGAATGGAAACGAGGCTGGCTCTGATGGTGGTGGTATTGTTGCTCGTTTGAATTCCACAGTCACGATTACCAATTCCCAAGTGAATAAGAATAAAGCTTCTTTCTGGGGTGGTGGTATTGTTGCTTGGGTGGATTCCACTGTCACGATTACCGATTCTCAAGTGAATGAAAACCAAGCTCTTGCTGAGCTGGGTGGTGGTATTCTTGCTGATACGAATTCCACTGTCACGATTACCAATTCCCAAGTGAATAAGAATAAAGCTGTTTTCAATGGTGGTGGGATTTTTATTGATGCAACCAGTACACTCAAGATGACGGGTGGAGAAGTGCGTGAGAATGAAGCGAATGTAGCTGGGGCGGGCATCCTCAATGAAGGGAATCTGACCCTGAAGAATGTGACGGTAGCGGATAATTTTGGAGTTAATGATGGGGGTGGTTTGGCAAATGCTCTTGGTGCGACTGCGACGATTGAGGAGAGTACGTTCAGCGGTAATGTTGCCAATAATGGAGCTGGGATTCATAACCAAGGAAACTTGACGGTTATCAACAGCACGATTGGGAATAACGAGGCCGATTTGGAGGGAGGTGGTTTGGCGAATCTCGGGGGTACGGCCAC
>CALHCP010000113.1 GCA_937936705.1 uncultured cyanobacterium
TCAGTTCCTCCGGGGTCAAGCCCGCCAAGGCCGCCCAGAGCTGCCGGGCTTGGGTCAAGGTCTGTTTCAGGGTGGTCGCCGTCATCGCCGCCGCTTGCGCCCATTGCTGGGGAGTGGGGCGATGACCGTACTGGGCGGTCAACTGATCCCGCAACTGGATGAGTTCTAAGTATTGCTGCAACAGGGTTTGTTGCTCCGGGGTCGCCGTCCCGGCTCCGGTGGCGTTCCGCCGGGCAAATTCCAGCAACTGCACATACTTCTGTACCCGCTGGGCTTCCGCCACTTCCTCCGCCCGGCTGAGCAGTTCGACCCGGCCAATTTCCTGCAGGTAGAGCCGGACTGAATCCGGCGTTCCCCGCGGAGAGACTTCTGGCGCCTCGGTCGTATTCAGTTCAACCGGGTCTAAGCTCATGAACCAATCCCGTGAATCACTGACATCAGGCTATCCCGGTTTTAGCAAAAATCTAGTGCCAAAGGTTACAAGAACCGTCCATTTTTCGCGGATAACGGCATTTTTTAATAAAATTCTTAGACTTTTGCAAACACCGGCTCAACCCGTTCGGGGGCAGTCACCTCTGGGTTGGCTCGGTTGACTCTATAGCCATGGAACTCCATTTGAGAACCAAGATTCTGGAGAACCAACGCCAGGGGCTGCTAAATATTCTGAAGGTTGTGCATTTTTAATACTTCCATCACTTGGTCGCACCGCTCTACGTCCCCCATCTCTAAAAATAAATCAGCCGCTTTGCGCAGGTCATCCGCCGCCCCCACTTGATCCCCCATTCCCAACCGGACTTTGGCGCGGTCAAAATAACAGGGAGCCAAATCCGTATCCATGCGCAGGGCTTGATTCAGTTCTTCTAACGCCCCTTTATAATCCCCTTTTTCCATCTTGACCAGACCCCGTTCATAAAAATCATCCGCCCCCATCCGTTGTTTGTGGGTGGTGACTTCTTTGTGAATATAACGATAATTGGGGTTCAAATCGAGCGCCCTTCGATAATCGTTTGAAGCTCCTTCGTAGTCCCCTAGTTTGCGCCGGGCGAGACTGCGATTGTGATAAAACTCCGCTGCTTCCCCGTTCAGTTCCAAGGCTTTGGTGTAATCGTCAACAGCACGCTGATAATCCTTAACTTTGAAGCGAATTAACCCCCGGTTGTAATAGGCTTCTCCCATGTTGGGGTTGAATAAAATGGCTTGGTTTAAGTCCGCTAAGGCTTGGGCATAATTGTTTAAACGGCGGTAGGCAACCCCCCGCTCGTAGTAGGCGGTGGCATTTTGGGGTTCGAGCGCCAAGGCTTGGTCAAAATCCTGAATGGCCTCTTGATGATCCCCCCGTTCGGCTTTGTGTTGCCCCCGGTTGATCAGTAGCGTCGCCGGGCTGACCGATGAGGAGGAGGGATTCCCCGGGGGAGCTTTAGTCTGAGAGAAGCGGGGCGGTGGCGGAGGCGAGGATAATTGGGGGGCTGCAGTGGACAGCGGTGGGGATTGCCGCCGGGATAGCCACCAAGCGGCTAAAACGCCGACGGTTGTCACAGCACCAGTGACTATTAATATCAGAGGTAAAATGTTACCAGGGCGGGCGGCAGAAGCCTTAGTCTGGCCATGACCGGGGGGTGCGTTCAACGCAATCACAATGCCCAAAATGATGCCCAACCGTTTACAGTCAATGTTCACGATGCCGCATCCTCTTTTTTGGGGTTGCACCTCATACCTCATCATAACTTTTGGCTCTGCCCTTGCCAATAACCGTTGCCAATGAGTAACCGGACTGACCCGGTGCGCGACAAGCCCCGTCTTTCAGGGCGGGAAGCATAGCGCGGACGGCGCAGCCGTCCTACAATAAAGCTGTCGCCGATACCCAAGGCGGCCTACGGCAGGGTATGCCGCAAGCAACGCCTGTGGAGATACGAGCAGCGGTTGCGCACTCGGCTCAGGAACCCGCCGCAGCGACCCAGGGGCGACTTGATGCCACCTCTCGTTGCCATAGGAATCTCCGGCCTTCAGTCCGGGGAGAATGTCAAACACCAGAAAGTGCTACCGAACTCTGCTCAGCAATTGGGTGCGACTGCTGAAGCCAACCCCGATGCAGTTGAGCCTTGCGGTCGCAGCCCCCGACTTGGGTTCCCCGTAATTCTTATTCTCAAATCAGGTCCTACTGCTATAGGATGAGCGGTCGCAGGGGCGCAGCCCCCGACTTGGGTTCCCCTAATCTCTCGATGCTCATAGGGAGACTTTCGGTTGGCTTGCATCAGATTTGAATAATTTGAATAAATAGAAGTGTCTTTGAGTTTAATACTGATGCGTCGTTGGCAATGGGGATTATTCTTGGTGGGTGTACTCTTAACCCTGAGTTTGGGGTTGGGACTAAGCCAAAATCTGCTGAATCTGTACACCCAAATCCTCAGCTTGGCCGGTGCAACCGTCGCCAATCTCCTGCTGGGATTGCTGCTGTTGCTCCTGCTGGGCTTAGGGCTGACCTTGGGACGAATGGTTTGGCTGGTCGGGCAAAAAACGACCCCCACCCCCAAGCGCATTACCCACCCCCCCCGCACCGTAACCGCCCAACTGGAAGCGATTGCCCAACAACTGACCCAAATCGAAGACCAAATTACCCGCCAAGCCCTGGAGGCGCAACACCGGGAATTGGCCGCCCAACAAGCCCGCCAACCCCTGCGCCTGGTCATTTTGGGCACCGCTTCGACCGGCAAAACGTCTTTGGTAAATACTTTGTTAGGACGAATCGCCGGGGAAGTTGCGCCCACCTTGGGAACGACCACAACGGCTCAGGTGTATGGATTTCGCCTTGAGGGGGTGACGCGCCGGATTGAATTGATGGATACGCCCGGCTTGCAGGAGGGGTCGGTTGCCGGAGCCAGCCGGGAGATGCAGGCCAAGGAATGGGCGACCCAGGCGGATTTGGTGGTATTTGTGGTGGATAACGACCTGCGCCAGTCCGAATTTCAGGTGCTCCAATATCTGCACGCACTGGGTAAACGGGTGGTGTTGGCCTTGAATAAAACGGATTTGTATTTAACCGGGGATCAAGAAATTCTCCTCAACCAAATTCGGCAACGGCTACAGGGACTGCTTGACCCGGCGGATGTAGTGCCCATGGCGAGTGCCCCCCCCGCCGTCACCTTAGATACGGGGGAACCGTATCAACCCCCGGCGGACATCGAGCACCTGTTGCGGCGGGTCGCCGAGATTTTGCAGGCGGAGGGGGAGGACTTGATCGCCGACAATTTACTGCTGCAATGTCAACAGTTGGGCGCAGAAACCCAGGCGATTTTGGAGCGGCAGCGGCGCAAACAGGCGGAAGCCATCGTCGAGCGGTTCCAGTGGATTGGGGCGGGGGTGGTGTGGCTCACGCCCTTGCCGGGGGTGGATTTACTCGCCCAAGCCGCCGTGCAAGCCCAAATGGTAGTGGAACTGGGGCAGGTTTACGGTTGCCACCTCAGTTTGGCGCAGGCGCGGGAATTGGCACTTTCTTTGGCCAAAACCTTGACCGCCTTGGGGGTGGTACGGGGCATCGCCAGTTTGGTCAGTCGGACGCTCAAAGCCACGCTGGGAGGATATGTGATGACTTCAGCCGTGCAAAGCATCAGTTCTGCTTATTTGACGCGGGTGGCGGGTTTCAGTTTCATCACTTATTTTCGGCAAAACCAAAGTTGGGGAAGCCAGGGGATGGATGCCGTCGTGCAATCCCAATTACAGGAGCAACAGGCCGGATTGCCCCAATTTGTGCGGGAGGCATGGCAAAAACTCCGACCCTGACGGTAGAACGGTTGAACTCACCCGCCGTCAATGACTTTGGATGATACGGACAATTTAGCTTACGGTCGGGTGCAGTGATTTGTTATGTTGTGCAGATTTCCCACCGATCACCCATCAATCCCCACAGACTCCAGCGCCCCTTCAGCGACAGCATTGACCACTTACGACCCTAACGCTGGCAACATAACGGTTGAACTCACCCGCTGTAACTAGACTTTGGATAATACAAATAATTTAGCATGAGGTCGGGTGCAGTGATTTGTTAGATTGTTCTTAATTCTTACTTACAATCTTGTCATACTCAGAGTGTGAACCCACCCAAAACCAAACTATCTTTTCTTGATCTGGTTTCATAATCCCTAATGCCCGCCATCCAATTCCGATTCTGACTGACCATATTTTTTCTCTTGGTTTCACCTCTTTGAACTCTAGGCTTGGGTGAAATGGATTCTCTTGCCAAATCTTGTAATTTTTCTTTGCGGTTTCTTGTACCCTTTAAGGCAAACCTAGAAAAAGTTCACGAAATTTCTTAGTTCTGGATGACTTCATTCTTCTCCAAAGCCTTTATCTTCAGTTCTCCCCTCTTGCTCCTCTATGAGGGCTTCCTGTGCCATTGTTAGTAAAGCTCCCAACTCAACATCTTCCTTTGAAAGGCTTTTCTGCCATTTTAATTCACTTTCAATATCTTCCAGCAGTTGTTGAGCAAGTTCGTCTTGAAGAAAGTCTGGCAGTTTCTGGATTTCTGTGAATGCTTTTTGCAACAGAGTAGTCATGGCTTATCGACGTTTTACAGGTACTGTACTATTTTACTACTTGTTCTCCTCTTGCAATCTAACGGTTGAACTCACCCGCCGTCAATGACTTTGGATGATACGGACCATTTAGCTTACGGTCGGGTGCAGTGATTTGTTATGTTGTGCAGATTTCCCAGCAATCGCCCATCAATCCCCACAGCCTCCAGCACCCCTTCACCGACAGCATTGACTACATACGACCCTAACGCTCGCTGGCAACATAACTCAACTATAGCAATCCCAATGAAGGGAACCTCTATCAATTACGGAACAGCGGTCGCAGTGGCGCAGCCCCCGTCCTTGGTTCTCCGTAATCTTTGTTCTGAAGTCAGGTCACATTGCTCCAGGGCAAAGGGAACCAGAGGTGCGAGTGGCAAGAGATGGAGAACTTGACATCCTCCCCGGCTAGACAAGCGGCTGCCCATCCAAGCGACGAATCGCCACCACCGCCGGTTTGGGCGGAGCATTGGCGGTTTTCGCAGGCCAGTTTGACCCTTGGGGCACGCTCCGCTCCTGGATAAACCGCTCCCCGTCTTTATTCACCATGCGAACTTCCAGGGTGCGTTTTGCCCCGTCTCGGCGTATACCGAGAGCCTCACCGGGATGTTGCACCGCCAGAAAGAGAGTTTTGCGGTCATCGCTGAGCCAAGGGCCGGTCAATTCGCATTCCATCGGGCCGATGGCAAAGAGAAAGGCTTGCCCCGCCTGCGCTCCCTGGGTGGGAATAAACCACATACTATTGTTGCCATAACGGCCTATCCCCGGTACAGCGCCCGGATGGTTCAGCCGACCGGTAGCCATATCCGTGACCATCCACAGATTACCCGCCGGGTCAACCATCAGGTTATCCGGGTTGGCAAACCCCGCCCCGTCGAGGTTGGCTTCGCCGCCGGTGGCGACCATCTGCCAGGTGAAGTTCAGTGCCGCCGGTTCCCCGTTTTGCTCCCGCAGAGCCATGATCCACCCCGGCTCATAGGAGCGTTGCTGGTACGGCCCGACAAATACCCGCTCATCCGGCCCCCCGTCCACACTGCTGGGACTCCCGGAAGTAAAGGCAATGTACAGCGTCCCATCGTCGGCAATAACGGTATCTTCCGGGCGGGCAGCACAGGTGCCTCCGACGGCATTGGCAGCATAGTGAGCATCAATCAGAATGGCTCCTTGTTTTTCTGCCCGGCTACCGCTGTACAAATCCCCCAAGGTTTTGTACTGCTGTTTGTACTGCTCCACCTCGCTGCTTTTGGTCACCGGGGCAAACCCCCCTTCGGGACGTTTGGGCAGGTTAAGCAGTCCCCCCGCATGGACTTCCGGCGGGTCGGGATCCACAGGCGTTTCCGGGGCAAGGGGAATCCAGCGCCCGGTACCGTCCGGATTAAATTTAGCCACGTAGAGCATCCCCTCGCTCAACAAACGGGAATTGGCTTTATCCTGGGGATTTTGCACAGCATCCCGGCTGACAAACTTATAGACGTGCCCGCCCCGCCGGTCGCAACCGGAGTAGAAGGCCAGGGGTTTGCCCGCCACAACCCGCACCCCGACGGCTTCATGGCGATAACGACCCAACCAGGTGTGTTTGGTGCCGTGGTCGTTGGGATTCGCCGGGTCGATCTCCACGATCCAACCGTACTTATTACCCGCCAACCCCAGAGCGCTGCCGTGACCGGCCAGTTCCCCATCGGCAATCGTAAACGGGCGGGTTCCCGGCGCAAAGGAAGTGCCATCGCTATAAACGGGTTCGGCCACCAAATACTGGAAATTTTCCTCCGCACTCAACACCGTCCCCCAAGGCGTAGTGCCCCCGGCGCAGTTGCCAAAAGTACCGATAATTTTTGTCCCTAAATTGTCTAAATAACCCTGCCCCTGGGTC
>CALHCP010000114.1 GCA_937936705.1 uncultured cyanobacterium
GGCGGTGACAATCCCCAAATAGGTGTGAATAGGACGGCCATCCAAGGTATCGGTCGTAGTGAATGCTCCGCTCATGACGATTCGCGTCCATAAGGGGCTTCCCAATCCTGTTACCAGAGAGGGAGGCGGCATTCTCGCCTGCTGCCAGGAACTTTTGCCTTTGCAGCACCCCAGGTCATTTCTGCCTGTGGGTTTTGGGTTGAAGTTGTTCATGCCAACTTCTGACCTGTTCCCTACGTTTATCAATCGGGTGATGCCAGGACTTACAGGTTCAGTTGTACCTTGCCAAGCAGGTCTTGTATCTGCCCGGTTCCCCAGAAGTCTTTTCTGGCGGGCAATAGTGCCATACTTGACTGGAAGAATTATATTACATCCGCCGCTAACTAGCGAATGACGCTTCGCGTCCATTCCTAGGATGCGCGGCGGCATTGCTCAAATCAGGTCAGATTGCTAGAGCAAGTTTACCTGAGTTTAGGATTGTAGCTGCAAGGGCGTAGCCCCCGCCTCTGGTTTTCCAGTATCTGGGTTCGCCGCTCAGTTTAGATTGCCGCAGAGCCATTAAATTAATAATCAAACTGATTTTTTATGCCGGATGATGGCTCAACCGATTATCGAATTTCGGGACGTTTATAAGGAACTGGGGGGGCGTACCATCCTCAACGGGGTCAACTTTGCCATTTATCCGGGGGAAGCGGTGGGGATCATCGGGCCGTCGGGAGCCGGGAAATCCACCACCCTGCGTTTAATTGCCGGTTTGACGGCGCCCGACCGCGGGGAAGTCTGGGTGCAGGGCAAACCCCAGGTGTTGGTAGGGGAAGGGGAACCCAGCAAAGCCCATATCGGCATGGTATTTCAGGGTGCTGCCCTGTTTGATTCCCTGACGGTGGCGGAAAATGTCGGTTTTTTATTGTCCGAACACAGCCGTTTACCCCCGGAGCGGGTGCGGGAATTGGTGGAATTGAGTCTGGAACGGGTGGGGTTAAAGGGGATTGGCGACCGTTACCCGGCGGAATTGTCGGGGGGGATGCGGCGCCGGGTCGCCCTAGCGCGAGCCATTATTGAAGACCCGGAGGATGCACAGGATGACCTGGATATTCTGCTGTACGATGAACCTACGGCGGGTCTGGACCCCATCGCCTCGCGGGTGATTGAAGACTTGATGCGCACCTTACAAAAACAGGTCCAACATTCCGCTACCTACGTCGTCGTCACCCACCAGGAAAGTACCATTCGTCGCACTACCGACCGCCTTTTATTGCTCTACAACGGCCAGATTCAATGGCAGGGCAGCGTGCACGAATTGGCGCAAACCGATGACCCCTACCTGACCCAGTTTATGAGCGGTAATCCCGTCGGACCGATGACTCTGTTTGAATAGGTTTTCCCGGCCAGCCCTAAACCCGCAAATTCTCCTCCGCCCGGTCGGTCACCAGTACGGCAAAATTATCAAACCAACCCCGGCGCTTGAAAAAGATAACCAGCGCGATGGCAATCACCAGCATCAACCCCAGCGCAAAGGGATAGCCCCAGTACCAAGCCAATTCCGGCATATTCCACGGGGATTTGTCCGGGTCAAAATTCATGCCGTACACCCCGGCGATGAAAGTCAGGGGAATAAAGATCGTCGAAATCACCGTCAAGAATTTCATAATTTCATTCATTTTATTGCCAATGGCCGAGAGGTACACATCCATCAACCCCGAAGCCACCTCTCGATAGGTTTCCACAATATCCATCACCTGCACCGTATGGTCATAACAATCCCGTAAATACACCCGCACTTCCGCGCTAAAAAAATCCCCCGCATCCCGAATCAAGACATTCACCGCATCCCGCAACGGCCAGATCAACCGCCGCAAACTCAGCAAATCCCGTTTCAGCTGATGAATCTCCGCCAGGGTCGCCCGGGTGGGATTGACCACCACCTCATCTTCCAATTCCTCCAACCGTTCCCCATAGGTTTCTAAAACCGGGAAAAACCCATCCACAATCGTATCCAACAGGGCATAGGTTAAATAATCGGCTCCATAGTTACGGATCATCCCCTTGCCCGTGCGAATCCGCTCCCGCACCACAGCAAAGGTATCGTGTTCCCCCTCCTCCTGCACCGTGAGCAAATACCCCGCTGCCCCCAAAATAAAACTCACCTGCTCCGTCTCAAACCCATAACCCGTCGCTTTGGGCATCACCATCCGGGTAATTAACAAAATATGGTCGGCGTACGGTTCGACCTTAGGACGTTGGGGCACATTCACCACATCTTCCAAAGTCAACGGATGCAGGTGAAACACCTGCCCCAATTCCCGCAAAATCTCCTCAGAACCCAACCCCCGCACATCCAACCAAGAAACCGATGGATTCTCCATGTAGGACAGACATTCCTGGGGGCGGCTGAGCTGCTGCCGGGTAGCATGGTGGGGAGGGGATCGTAATCAATCAAAATCAGCTCCGGCAGGGGCGCCTCCGGGTCAATGGTGAGCGTGCCGGGCACATCCCCCGGGTCATCGTAGTAGTAGTCAATGTAAGACTCATCCTCCCAAGCCGCATCCGCCGTCATAGGCGTCTCACCCGGCCACGGGCAGGCGGCAGTCTGGCGCAAAGGGCGGCTGCTCATGGGACGATCCTAAAGCTGAACGCATGCTCAACCAAATGACCGGTTGTCTCTGTAGTATAACGGTTGGAGTTCCCCACCGCACCCCGACAAACCACCCGCTCTGCGCCAAGCCATTTAATTCACACTCGTTACGAGTACGACCGGTACCGGCATGCGCTACAGTAGAGGGGCGAACCATTCCATCTGAGGAAGTTTGGCTTATGTCTTACGAATTTCCCGAATTGCCCTACGCCACGGATGCCCTGGCTCCCTATCTGACGGCGGATGTCTTTACCTACCACTACGGCAAGCACCACGCTGCCTACGTGACCAACTACAACAACCTGGTCAAGGATACGGAGTACGCCGACCTGCCCATCGAAGACGTGATCAAAAAAACCTACGGCGACCCCAGTAAAGCCGCCATTTTTAATAACGGCGCCCAAGCCTGGAACCACACCTTCTACTGGCATTGCATGAAACCGGGGGGAGGCGGCGCCCCGACCGGCGCCTTGGCCGAAAAAATCAACGCCGATTTCGGCAGCTTTGACCAATTCAAAACCGCCTTCAAACAGGCCGGGGTCACCCAGTTCGGCAGCGGCTGGGCCTGGCTGGTGCTGGAAAACGGCACCCTCAAGGTGACCAAAACCCTCAACGCCGACAACCCCTTTTGCTTTAACCAAATCCCCCTGCTGACGATGGATGTCTGGGAACACGCTTATTACCTGGTGTACCAAAACCGCCGCCCCGATTACGCCCAGGATTTTATTGACCACCTGATCAACTGGGATTTCGTCAGTGCCCAGTACGCCGCCGCCACCGCCTAACGGCTCAGGTGCATGACTCAAGACCAGCCACCGGCAGGGAATCCCCCTGCTTTTTTTGTCGCTGATTCGGGGTGCAAAACTTTGACAACATTGCCGTTGTTAAAGTAGGCTAGGAGATACTTAAGCAACACAAAGATTGTTTTAGTTGTGGCTCCTATGATGACCCTTGATGCTTCCCTTGACCCGGTGCGGGTTTATTTGCGTGACATTGGCCGGATTCCCCTGTTAAGCCATGAGGAGGAGGTTGCCTTAGGGCGACAGGTGCAGACGTTAGTGGAGTTACAGGCCAAGCGCACGCGACGGGAGGAAGAACTCGGTCGTGCCATCAGCCAGGCGGAGTGGGCGCAGGTGGTCGGGTGTTCTCTGGCGGAATTGGAGCAGCATTGCAAGGCGGGGGAACGCGCCAAGCGGAAAATGATCGAGGCCAATTTGCGTCTGGTGGTCTCGGTGGCGAAGAAATACGTCAAACGCAATGTGGATTTACTCGATCTGATTCAAGAGGGCACGATTGGTATGCAACGGGGTGTAGAAAAATTCGACCCCAGCAAAGGTTATCGGTTTAGCACCTATGCCTATTGGTGGATTCGGCAGGCGATCACCCGGGCGATTGCCGAAAAAAGCCGCACCATCCGCCTCCCCATTCATATCACCGAAAAAATGAACAAGTTTAAGCGGGTACAGCGGGAGCTGGCCCAGCAATTGGGACGCTCCGCCACCATCGCTGAATTGGCCGCCGCCCTTGACCTGACGCCGAATCAGGTGCGCGAGTATTTAGAACGGATGCGGCACCCCCTATCTTTGGATGTCAAGGTGGGGGACAACCTGGATACCGAACTGGGGGATTTACTCGAAGACCAAGGCCCTAGCCCCGAAGAATACGCCGCCCAAAACTCCCTGATGGCGGACATTCACAGCGTCCTCAACGACCTTACCCCCCAACAGCGGCAAGTCCTGCGGCTCCGGTACGGGTTAGACGGGGAAACGCCCCTGACCCTCTCGCGGATCGGCCAACTGATGAATATCAGCCGGGAGCGGGTACGCCAGATCGAGCGGGAAGCCCTCACTCGCTTGAAACGCCGCCGCGCCGATATGAAGCATTACCTGGGCGGATAACCCCGGTTGACTTAGCGCCTCCAGGTGACCTTGGGCAGAATCTGCTGCTGATCCACCCGATGCTTATAGCGGATGGCAAAATTCAGCAGCGAATCCAGCAGGGAATCCGACAGGTAATGGGGTTGCAGACCCAAATCCAACAACTTGGTATTCTTGGCATTGAAATAATGTTCTTCTTTTTCGATGCGGGGGTTTTCCAAATGGTGGATGGTCACCTTCAGCCCCATGGCCGTCCCTGCCTGTTGCACCTTCAGGGCTAAATCCGCCACGCTGAACTGCTCGGTGAATTGGTTAAACACCCGAAATTCCCCCGGTTGAGCCGGATGGTTCACCGCCAATTCGATACAGCGCACCGTATCCCGAATGTCCAAAAAGCCGCGGGTTTGCCCGCCTTTGCCATAGACCGTCAACGGATGCCCAATCGCCGCCTGGATACAGAAGCGGTTTAAGGCCGTGCCAAACACCCCGTCGTAATCCAAGCGGTTGATCAACGCCTCATCCATGCCGCATTCTTCCGTCAGCACCCCATAGACCACCCCTTGGTTCAAATCCGTGGCCCGCAAGCCCCAAATCCGGCAGGCAAAATGGATGTTGTGGGAATCATGCACCTTACTCAAGTGGTACATGGAACCCGGTTGCTTGGGATAGGGCAGGGTATCCGTGCGGCCGTTGTGTTCAATCGTGATGTACCCCTCTTCAATATCAATGTTGGGCGTGCCATACTCACCCATCGTGCCCAGCTTCACCAGGTGACAATCGGGAAATTCATCCTTCATGGCGTAGAGAATATTCAACGTTCCCACCACATTATTCACCTGGGTTAAAACCGCGTGTTCCCGGTCAATCATGGAAAACGGTGCCGAGCGTTGTTCGCCAAAATGCACAATCGCTTCCGGTTGAAATTGCCGCAGCGCCGTAATTAAAAACGGATAATCGGTAATATCACCCAAAAATAGATCGATTGTCCGCCCGGTGAGTTCCTGCCAGCGGCGCAGCCGTTCTTGAATCGGGGTAATCGGCGTGAGCGTGTCCACCTGGAGTTGCAGATCCCAATACCGCCGCACCAAACTATCCATGATCCCGACCCGGTGGCCGCGATTGGCCAAATGCAGTGCCGTTGCCCAGCCGCAGTAACCGTCCCCACCAATCACCAGAACATTCATAACACTCTCTTGCCCATGTTTTGCGATATTTGTTTACTGTACCAGCTTTGGGGGACAGTCCCAGCGGGAAAATCAGGCTGGATTACAATACCGATGATGGGAATGCCCGGGAGGAAGCGCTATGAAAATACCGTCCTATTGGTTCGGTCTCGCTTGGGGAGGATGCTTGGGGTTGGGGGTTTGGCTATCCCCGGCTCGAGCACAAACTTCCCCCCTGCCGCCCGCCCTGCAAACCTATTTTGACCATCTGGAATTGGGGCAGGAATCCCTCACCCTGCGGGATTATCCCGCCGCCGTCGCCGCCTTTAGCCAAGCGATCAAAGTCCAACCCCAACGCTTTGAAGCCTACTACCAACGCGCCATGACCTATAGTTTTATACCCAATGAACCGGCGGCTTTGGCGGATGTGGAGCAGGCGATCAAACTCAACCCCAAGTACGCCCCCGCCTACACCCTGCGCGGGTCATTATTATTCCGGCGCAAGCAGATGGCAGCGGCGCTCGCCGATTTGGATCAAGCCCTGGCCCTAGATGCGCAACAACCGGCAGCCTACGGACTCCGGGGGACGATTAAACGAGAAATGCAGGATTTTGCGGGGGCGATGAGCGATTTTCAACAGGGAATTGAAATAGCCCAAAAACGCAAACAATTTTCGGTGTACAAAGCCCTGGAGCGGGAACTCGAACGTACCCGGCAGATGATGCAGTAGGGAGGCGCCGGGGGTGTTGCTGGAGCCGTTCGTGAGCAATGCCGCCGCGCATCCTACGAATGGACGCGAAGCGTCATTCCCTAGTTAGCGGCGGATGTGATGTGATTCTTCTGATCAAGTATGGCACTATTGCCCGCCAGAAAAGACTTCTGGAGACCCGGACAGATAAAGGTACAGCCGCCTCCCTCTCTGGTAACAGGATTGGGAAGCCGCTGATGCACGCAAAGGGTCATCGGGGGAGCATTCACGGTTAG
>CALHCP010000115.1 GCA_937936705.1 uncultured cyanobacterium
CCGGCTCCCTCATCCACCAGCAGGGTCACGCAGTTGTCGCTGAAGGAATTGCTGTCGTTTAACCGCACCCGCACAATGTAGTCCGTATTAAAGACTTGGCTGCCCACCCGGATGAGTGCCATAGACCCTCTTTGAACCTACATTTCCAGGATAAAACAGAAAAAAGCCCGGAGTGACCCCAGGCGGTAAAATTTTTAGTCGGTCTGGGTAGAAATTGGCTCCCAGCCGTAACCGGGAGCCATGCTCGGGTTTTAACCCGCAAATTACATCAGACCCAGTTGGGACAAAATCCCTTTGCCGGTTAACAACTCGGTCGCAATCCCGATCACAAAGCCCAACATCGCCAACCGACCATTCCAGGTTTCCGCAAAGTTGGTGAACCCAAACTTGGCATTCGGAGTTTGTTCTTGCATGATTTGCACCCTCAAACGAGCTTACATTAACAAATGTAACTAAAGTGTCGCTAAATGGCAATATTTTTTTACATTTTGCCCCTCCCGAAACGGCAGAATGGGGGTAGGGAGGATGGGACATGGGGCGGTATCCGGTTGACGATTGGGCGGCTTTGCGGGGGGCGTGGTCTTACGAGCAGGCGCGGGCGCTGGTAGGGGGGGCGGCGCGGCGGCGGTTGGAGGCGGGGCGGGTGCAGGTGGTGGCCCTGGGGTTGGTGGGGCGGGGCAAGTCGAGTGTCTTAAATGCGTTGATCGGTCAGGGGGTCTTTGCCACGGGAGCGGTGCATGGGGTCACCCAAGGGGCGCAGGCGGTGTTGACCGATGATTGGGGGGGTGTGCCGGTGGAGTGGGTGGATACGCCGGGGTTGGATGAGGTGGGGGAAAAGACGGCGGCGCAGGTATGGGACTTGGCTTTGGGTGCCGAATTGGTCTTACTGGTGTTGAGCGGTGACCCCAACCGTTGGGAACTGCGGATTTTGTCCCGGTTGGTGCGGGCGGGCAAGCCGGTGCTGGTGGTGATGAACAAGATGGATCAGTATCCCCCGGCAGCTCAGGCGCAACTGCGGGCGCGCTGGCAGACGGGTAAACTGGCGCGCTGGGTGGCACCCGAGGACGTGGTTTGGGTGGCAGCGCAGCCGACGGGCTGGCAGAAAACCTCGACCGGCCAGATGGTACGGCAACCGCTGGCTCCCCAGGTGACGGAGTTGGGGCGGGTGTTGGCCAATCGGTTGGCCACTTTAGCGCCGCTGTTATTGGCTTTGAATGCCCTGCAAACCGCTGCCCAGCAACCGCCGTTGAGTGCGCCGCCGGGGCAAATTGAAGCCCTGATTTGGCGAGCCAGTACCAGCAAAGCCTTGGCCGTGGCGGTGAATCCTTTGCTGGGGGTGGATTTACTGATGGGAGCGCTCCTGGATGGGGCTTTACTCCTGCGGTTGGCGCGGCGGGCGGGGGTGACTTTAACGCCCGTGGAAGCCGCTCAATTGCTCCATCTCATCGCCTACAGTTTGGGGGGATTGGGGGTGGGGGGCAGTTTGCTCAAGGGGGTGGTGGCCGGGGGCGGCGCGGTGGCTCTCCTGCCCTATGTGGCCGTAGCGATGGGGCAAGGAGCCATGGCGGGGCTGGCAACCTATCTGGTGGGGCGGGTGGGGTGGCAGTATTTTCTCCAGGGGAAAACCTGGGGGGTCGGCAGCCCCCACGACTACATTCACCGCTGGGTAGGGGCCATTGACCAGGGGGCGGTGTTGGCGCGTTTACACCGGTATTTGCATCAGCCCCCCGGCCATGGGATACAGTAAAACCAGAGGTGGAGTCACAAGCATGAGCCGCAGTAATCCAGGGGCGTTTTTGGGGGGCTTGGTGGTCGGTGGGGTCGCCGGGCTGGTGGCGGGGATGGTGTTGGCTCCCCGTTCCGGGCAGGAGACCCGGCGGGTTTTGCGGAAAACCGCCGCCGCCCTGCCGGAATTGACCGCAGATGTGGCCGACAATCTCCAGTTTCAAGCCCAACGCTGGACGGGCTTACTCCAGGAACAATGGCAAGAGACCTGGGTCAGATTCCAAACGGCTCTGAGTGCGGGCGTGGAGGCGGGTCGGCAGGAACACCAACGACAGCAAAACCGTGGCTGAGGCGATTTTTATCCTGGGGCTGTCTTTGCTCTTGGTGGCCGTCTCTCTGACGGCGGTGCTGGTGGCGCTGGTGCCGGCGGTTCAAGAGATCGCCCGTGCCGCCCGGAGCATTGATAAATTGGCCGATACCCTGAGCCGGGATTTGCCCCCGACCCTGGATGCGATTCGCCTGACGGGGATGGAAATCAGTGACCTGACCGATGATGTCAGTCAGGGGGTTCAGAGTGCCAGCCGCATCGTGGAGCAGGTGAACCAGAGCGTCCAGAGCACCCGCCAAACCGTCCGCCGCACCCAGGTCTCGACCCGCAGCGTCTGGGTGGGGGTGAAAGCAGCTTGGGATACCTGGAAACGTGCCGGCTCCTACCGTTTGCCCCCGGAACGCCAGTCCCTGCCCCAATCCCCGGAAGGGTCGTCCGAATAGGCCGCCAGCCCCCGGTGATTCTCGATATGCTGGAAATTGGAGATTGCTCGCCCGGGGATGCCGCCATGTCCCTGCCGATTGTAGCCGTCATCGGTCGCCCCAATGTGGGTAAGTCCACCCTGGTCAATCGCATCGCCGGGGATCAGGAAGCCATTGTCTATGACCAACCGGGGATGACCCGGGATCGCAACTACCGACCGGCCTTTTGGCAAAATCGGGAATTTTTGCTGGTGGACACAGGTGGGTTGATCTTCGATGATGATTCCGAGTTTTTGCCCCAGATTCGCCAGCAGGCGATGACGGCGATGGCGGAATCCCAGGCGGTAATTTTTGTGGTGGACGGCCAAACCGGCCCGACGGCGGGCGATGCCGTCATTGCCCAATGGCTGCGGCAACAACCCCTGCCGGTGCTGCTGGCGGTCAACAAGTGTGAATCCGTCACCCAAGGAATTGCCCAGGCGGCTCAGTTTTGGGAGCTGGGAATGGGGGAACCCTATCCCATCTCGGCGGGACACGGTTCCGGGGTAGGCGATTTACTGGATGCCCTGGTGCCCCATCTGCCCCCGGCGGTGAACCCAGCGGCTCCCGACCCCATCCAAGTGGCGATTGTGGGGCGACCGAATGTTGGGAAATCCAGTCTGTTAAATGCCCTGGTCGGTTCCGAACGGGCGATTGTCAGCCCCGTTGCCGGTACCACCCGCGACAGTGTGGATACCCTGCTCGAACGGGACGGACAAACCTACCGGTTGATCGACACCGCCGGGATTCGCCGCAAAAAGTATGTGGACTACGGCCCGGAATTTTTCAGCATCAACCGGGCGTTCAAGGCCATCCGGCGCGCCGATGTGGTGCTGTTGGTTTTGGATGTCACCGAGGGCGTCACCGACCAGGACTTGAAACTGGCAGACCGGATTGTCCAGGAGGGGCGCGCCTGTGTGCTGGTGGCCAACAAATGGGATGCGGTCAGCAAAGACAGCCATACCCTGCCCCAGGTGGAACGGCAACTGCGGAGCCGGTTATATTTTTTGGACTGGGCGGATTTAATCTTTGTCAGTGCCAAAACCGGCCAACGGGTGGACAAAATCCTGACTCTGGTGCAAGCCGCCGCCGAGTCGCACCGCCGCCGGGTGCCGACCGCCGTCATCAACGAAGTATTGGCCGATGCCACCGCCTGGCAATCCCCCCCCGCCACCCGCCAAGGTCGGCAAGGCCGCATCTACTACGGCACCCAAGTCCAGAGCCAGCCCCCCACCATTGCCCTGTTTGTCAACGACCCCAAACTTTTCAAGGAGAACTACCGCCGCTACCTGGATCACCAATTCCGCGAGCATCTGGGTTTTCGGGGCACCCCCGTCCAGCTCCTGTGGCGAGGTAAAACCGCACGCCAAGCCCAACGCCACGCCCCGGAACCCCGGTAGCCGCCCAACGTCCCATCCATGCGGCAAGGCTGCGCGCCGATGCGTTTACAACCAGGTGCTGGCCTTGCCGCAAGCACGTCACGCGCCAGGCGAAAAGCAGCTGAGCTATGCCGGGCTGTGCAAGCTGCTGACCGAGTGGCGCAACAGTTCGGACATCGCTGGCAGAGGCACCTGTGTATCCGCTGCAAGAGGCCATGAGCCGCAATGGGCAGAAGGCGAAAGCCCGCGGCCAGCCCATTCC
>CALHCP010000116.1 GCA_937936705.1 uncultured cyanobacterium
CGCCTTCAGTTCGTGCATCAATTCTTCCACTTTCAACGTGGAAATCGGGTCGAGCGCCGAGCAGGGTTCATCCATCAAGACCACCTCCGGTTCCACCGCAATCGTGCGGGCAATACACAACCGTTGCTGTTGCCCCCCGGACAGGGAAAACCCACTTTCTTTTAACTTATCCTTCACCTCATCCCAGAGCGCCGCCCGCCGCAGGGACTGCTCCACCAACTGATCCAAATCCCCCTTGTAATTGATCACCCGCGCCCCGTAGGCCACATTGTCATAAATCGATTTGGGAAAGGGGTTCGGTTTTTGAAACACCATCCCGATTTTGCGGCGCACTTCCACCGGGTCAATATCCGGGTCGTAGATATTTTTATCGTGATAGGTGATTTTCCCTTCTAAACGAAACGAAGGAATCAAATCATTCAGGCGATTCAAACAACGTAAAATCGTACTTTTGCCACAACCCGAAGGACCGATAAAAGCCGTAACCTGATTTTTGGGAATGGTCAGGGACACATCCCGCACCGCCTTGAAATTGCCGTAAAAAATATTGGCATTTTCCACCCGGAAAACCGGTTGCGCCTGTAGGGAAACTCCGTTTACCATAAGTACACCTCTAAGAAAAACTAACGCATTTGCGGACGACGAATCACCAACCGAGAGGTCACACTGGCCACCAGAATAATCATCACCAAAAAAAACGAAGCCGCCCAGGCCAACTCCTGTTGGGGCTGAAACGGCACCGTGGCGAAGTTATAGACCAGCACCGATAGAGTGGCAATCGGTTCAAACAAACTCCGCGGCCAGAAAGTGGAAAACAGCGCGGTGAAAATCAAGGCCGCCGTATCCCCCACCGCCCGCGCCATCGCCAGAATCACCCCCGTCAGGATCGAGGGCAACGCCGCCGGCAACACCACCCGCAAAATCGTATAGTAATTTGACGCTCCCAACCCCACCGAAGCCCAACGCACCTCCTGGGGGACGATTTTCAAGGCTTCATCCGTAGTACGGACGATGGTGGGCAACATCAAGACCGCCAGAGCCACCCCGGCCGCCGCTGCCGAATACCCCAAAATACCGGTCGTGACAAACAAACCGTAGGCGAACACCCCGGCGATAATCGAAGGCACCCCCGCCAGCACATTAATGCCAAACCGTACCCAGCGGGCGATCTCTTTCTGCCCCTTGCTGACACTGCTAAATTCCGACAGATACACCGCCGTCAATACCCCAAACGGCACCGCAATCAGCGTTCCCAAAATCACCACAATCACCGTCCCGATCAAGGCATTGCCAAAGCCCCCTCCCGACAAACCCGGTGGCGGCGGCAACTTGGTAAACAAGTCCAAACTAAACCGGCTGATCCCCCGCACCAGCACAAACCCCAGCACTGCAAATAAAGGGATCACCGTGGCCAGGGCACATAAACCCACCAACCCGGTCAGTACCCCTCCCACCCAAGTGCGCAGCTGCGGGCGCTTGAGCAACCCGGCCACTTGCGGATTTAAGGTTGTGGTTGCCATAACTCCCCCTTACTCATACTTAGCCTTGAGCCGGTTGACAATCACCTCCGCCAGGATATTCACCAGCAGGGTCATCAGCATCAACAGTACCGCCGCATACATCAACGCCGAGACCTGAATCCCCCGCGCCTCCGGGAACTGATTGGCCAGCAGCGAAGCAATCGTATTGGCCGGTGCCAAAATCGACCAACTGAACTGGTTGGCATTGCCGATCAGCATCGTCGCCGCCATCGTTTCCCCCAAGGCTCGCCCCAAACCCAGCATCGTCCCCCCCACAATCCCAGAAATCGCCGCCGGGATCAACACCCGAAAAATCGTCCACCAGCGCGTTGCCCCCAACCCCAAAGAAGCCTGGCGCAACTCCGGCGGCAACGCCGCCAGCGAATCTTTGGCAATCGCCGTCATAATCGGCAGGATCATAATCGCCAACACCACCGAAGCCGGGAACATCCCCGGCCCCAACGGCTCCGTACTAAACAGGGGTATCCAACCGAAATTGGCGTGCAACCACTGCCCCACCGGCTGAATCAGGGGGATCAGCACAAAAATCCCCCACAACCCGTACACCACACTGGGAATCGCCGCCAGCAGTTCCACCAAAAACGAAATCACGGTGCGGGGTTGCGGCGGAATAAAATCCTCACTCAGGAAAATCGCCGTCCCCAACCCCAACGGTACCGCAATCACCAGGGCAATGATCGAGCTGACCAGCGTCCCCGCCAGCATGGGAAACACCCCAAAATCCTCCCGCCCCGGCACCGGATTCCAGGCCGAAGCAGTGATAAACCCCAGCCCGAATTGGCGGAACGCGGGCAGTGCCCCCCAGCTAATGACCAGCACAATAAAGGCCAGCAACACACTGGTCAGAACCGCCAGCCCCAAAGTTGAGCGGATAAATAACCGGTCAATCAACCGTTCCTGGGGCGAACGGGAACGACTTTCGGGGAGAGCGGTGGTCATCGTCCTTAATCCTTCAAAGTAATGGTGTACTTGTCACTCAGACTATCGGCCGCTTTGGCAATCCGCTCCCGCACCACCTTCGGTAGCGGGATATAACCCAACTGTGGTGCCGCTTGCTGCCCCTCATTCAAACCGTACTCGATCCACACCTCCAACCCCACCGCCTTGTTGGCATCGGGCTGCTTTTGGTACTGCAATTGCCAGGTGAAGGTGACAATCGGGTACGACTCTTTCCCCTCCGGATCCAGAATAAACGCCCGCAGGTTTTCCGGCAACTCCACCGCCGCCAAAGTCGCTGCCCCCGACTCCGGGGTCGGAAGCACATACTCCCCGGCCTTATTTTCCAAAGCCGCAACGGTCAACTTATTAGTTGCGGCAAAGCCGTATTCCACATAGCCTACCGCTCCCGGGGTCTGCTGAATCTGAGCCGTCACCCCCTCATTCCCCCGGGCACCCACGAAATTACCGGTTTTCGGCCATTGAACCGTCGTCCCGTCGCCAATATCCTTCTTCCACTGGGGACTGATCGCACTCAAGTGTTTGGTAAACACCCCGGTTGTGCCGCTCCCATCCGAGCGATGCACCACGGTAATCGGTTGATCCGGCAACGTCACCCCCGGATTCAAAGCCACAATTTTCGGGTCATTCCACCGCCGGATTTGGCCGCTGAAGATACCCACATACAC
>CALHCP010000117.1 GCA_937936705.1 uncultured cyanobacterium
TCTCTTGCAGCCCCTAGCCGCTTCCACCTATCAGCAAATTCTGCGAGATAAAAACCAAAGCATTGCCCTCTACAAAAAACACGCCTTCCAGCAAGACGACCCAGACCTACCCCAAGAAACCCGTCTACTGCAACTGCGCAATCATATTCAAAAGCTCAATGAAGAAGCCCAAGCCAAATTAAATCAATTACTGTTGGATGAATTTAGCACCAAGCTAGGGATCAAGTATGAGCAAGCCCAACTAACCGGTAAACCCAAAAAACGAGTACTAAACCCTGCCGATATTAGCGCTTTAGAACCCTTCCACTGGGGCTATCATTTCGACACCGTATTCGCCCGCGGTGGCTTTGATGCCATCATTACCAACCCGCCTTGGGAAACCTTTAAGCCCCAAGCCAAGGAATTTTTTGCCAATCATAGCGACTTGATTACTAAAAACAAGATGGACATAAAAGCTTTTGAGAAAGAACAAAAAAAGCTGTTAGACAACCCCGAAATTGCCGCCGCTTGGCTAGACTATCAGAGCAAATTTCCCTATGTGAGTGCCTATTTTCGTTCGGCGGAAGATTACATTAACCAAATCTCGATCGTAAATGGCAAAAAGGCAGGTACCGACATTAATCTCTATAAGCTATTTCTAGAGCGTTGCTACCATCTTTTACGACAAGGCGGCGAGTGTGGCATTGTCATCCCTAGCGGCATTTATACCGATCTAGGAACCAAGCAGTTACGGCAAATGCTGTTTTCCCAAACTAAAATCACAGGTTTATTCTGCTTTGAAAATCGTAGGTCAATTTTTGAAGGGGTTGATAGTCGTTTTAAGTTTGTCATTTTAACTTTTGAAAAGGGCGGACAGACCGACTCCTTCCCAGTGCGATTCATGCGGCATGATGTGGCAGAATTAGCAGCTTTCCCGAAACCGGATGACCTTGTATTAGACGTGTCGCTGATCCGCAAGCTCTCGCCTGATTCGTTATCGGTGATGGAGTTTAAGCAGCCCATTGATATTGCGATTGCCCAAAAGATGTTGCAATTCCCCTTTCTAGGCGAAAAAATTGAAAGCAAATGGAACCTCAAGCTGACTGCTGAATTTCACATGACCAATGACAGTCATCTGTTCAAAACGGAACCAGCGCCCGGACGACTGCCCCTCTACGAAGGCAAGATGATCCACCAGTTTACCCATCAGTTTGATCCTACCGCTCTGCGCTACTGGGTAGATGAGCAGGAAGCACGTAGAGCAATTTTAGGAAAGATTCAGGATAGAGGACAAAAGTTAGACTATCAAGACTATCGCTTAGGTTTTCGTAAAATAGCCACGAATACTAATATGCGTACTCTTATATCTACAATTATTCCTCCGAATTTCTGTTCTGAAAATTTCCAGGTCGCTCTTAGTTTTGATAAAACAGGTACTCGATATATCAGTTATAGTGAGATGTTATTTTTATGTGCTTTATTTAATAGTTTTTGTTTGGATTCAGTTCTACGACAAAAAGTCTCAGCAAATATCAATTTTTTCTACATTTACCAGTTATCTGTTCCTCGCCTACAGGAGGGCGATCAGTGGTTTGCCGAAATCGTAGAACGTGCTGCCAAGCTTATCTGCACTACGCCAGAATTTGACGACTTGTGGCAAGAGGTTTTCCCTCATCCCCAAGAAGGCGGTGCGGCTACCCTCTCTGCATCCCCCCATTCGCGGGGGGCTAGGGGGGCAGAGAGAGGGGCCGGGGGCAAGGGTGTTACCGATGAAACCGATCGGGCAAAACTCCGTGCCGAACTTGATGGCATCATTGCCCATTTATACGGTCTGACCCGGTGCGCGGCAAGCCCCGCCGTTTAGGGCGGGGAAGGATAGCGCGGACGGCTATGCCGTCCTTGTCTTTGGGTTTGGCTGCACTGAAGGCTCTTTTTTAGGGTGGAGTTCGCTGCTGCTCGATGTACTGGCGCACGAGGGAAATTGGGGCACCGCCACAGCTTGAAGCGAAGTAGGACGGCGACCACAGTGCGCCTTTCCAGTAATGCTTCTGGATGTCGGGTCGCTCCTTGCGCAGCAACCGGCTGGATACGCCTTTCAGGCTGTTCACGAGGTGGGAAACGGCGACCTTCGGCGGATAGTCCACCAGCAGGTGCACGTGATCGTCCTCGCCATCCATCTCGATCAGTTGCGCCTCGAATTCGGCGCAGACCTTAGCGAAGATCGCACGCAGCCGGTTGATGGCGTCCCCATCGAACACCCTGCAACGATATTGCGCCACAAAAACCAAGTGGACGTGCATCTTGAAAAAGCAGTGTCGCCCGTGCCGGATTTCGTTCTCATCACCCATAGACCAAGAATATAATTGAGCGATGCAATAACTTCAAACCTATAAGTTAAGTACGAATTGAGGCCGAACGGTAAACAGCAGCCCCAGATGCGCCGCTTCGCCGGCTCGTGCCGGTTCGTTTACAACAAGGGTCTGCAGAGCGCAGCAGGCCGTGAGGCGCAAAGTCAAGTTCAGCCGTAACTGGAGGAAAGCAAAAGCCCGCGTCCAATACATTCATTCCCACGTCGCCAATGCCCGCCGCGACTCCCTGCACAAGACCTCGACCGCCATCAGCCAAAACCCCGCTCTTGTGTGCAGCGGGGATTGGCAGGTGCGGAACCTGTCCCGGTCGGCGGCCGACACCACAGAACAACCGGGCAGAAACGTGTCCGCCAAGGCTGGCCTGAACTCGTTCAGCCTCGATCAAGGCTGGTCCGAGTTCCACCGCCAACTGGATGACAAGCTGGCCCGGTGGGGCGGCTGGTTGGTGGCCGTAGCGCCACAGAACACGAGCCACACCTGTCCCTGCTGCGGCCATGTATCGGTGGACAACCGTCAGATAAAGCCCGGTTTGTGTGTGTGGCCTGTGGCTGCCAGGCCAACGCCGATGGGGTCAGCGCAAGCAATAGCCTTTCTCGCAGGATGCAAAAACTGCGAGACGAAAGACGGGACGGACTGCACGCTTGCAGCGGGATGGCAGGAGCCGTCCGCTCGGATGGCCTGTGGATCGAACTGGGCTGGCGGTTGGAAGCAGGAACCCCCCTTCGCTTCAGCGGGACGGAGTTCCTAGCGACTCAGAAGCGGCAACACACTGCCCTTGAGCGCCGTAGGCATCCCCAGCCTTCAGGCCGGGGAGGATGTCAGCAGGGCTGGGGATACCCAGTTACCCACGTATCGGCTTAGACAGCCGCAAAGTATTCCTTCGCTTTCACCGGGTCAGGGGTCATGGTTTTCTCGCCGGGCTGCCAGTTAGCAGGGCACACCTCATCGGGATGGCTTTGTACATACTGAATCGCTTGTAAAGTGCGCAGGGTTTCGTCCACACTCCGCCCGAACGCCAAATTGTTGATCGTTGCGTGTTGGATGACCCCTTCTTTATCAATAATGAATAGACCCCGCAGCGCCACCCCCTCCGGTGTCAAGACATTGTAGGCAGAGCTAATCGTCTTTTTCAAATCCGCCACCAACGGATACTTCAAATCCCCTAACCCGCCGTCTTTGCGGTCGGTTTGAATCCAGGCCAAATGGGAAAATTGACTGTCCACCGATACGCCCAACACTTCCGTATTGAGTTTGGCGAATTCCTCGTAACGGTCGCTAAAAGCAGTAATCTCCGTCGGGCAGACAAAGGTAAAGTCCAAGGGGTAGAAAAATAACACCACATACTTACCCCGATAATCGGACAACTTGATGGTCTTAAATTCCAGATCTACCACCGCAGTGGCCTCAAAATCGGGAGCCGTTTGCCCCACCTGTAAACACCCTTCCATGTGTCTCACTCCTAAGCGTGGTCAACACTACGAATATATCATACTCGTAATGATTTTGAGTTTAAGCCTGAAGCCGGTGGAGTTGGTCGGGGGGGACCATGCCCTGCTCGGTGATGATGCCGGTGATGTAGCGGGCGGGGGTGATGTCAAAGGCGGGGTTAAATACCTCCATGCCCGGCGCGGTCAGCCAGATTTCCCCGATGCGGTACACTTCGTCAATTTCCCGTTCTTCGATGGGGATTTGGGAGCCGTCGCTGATGTTCCAGTCAATGCTGGATAAGGGGGCGGCGACGTAGAAGGGAATGCCGTGGGTCTGGGCCAGGATGGCCAAGCTGTAGGTGCCGATTTTATTGGCGATGTCGCCGTTGCGGGCAATCCGGTCGGCTCCCACTACGACGGCTTGAATGAGGCCTTGATACATACAAAATCCGGCCATATTATCGGTGATCAAGGTGGCCGGAATCCCCTCTTGAACGCATTCCCAGGCGGTGAGGCGGGCACCCTGCAAGCGGGGGCGGGTTTCACACACGTACACCTGCAGCAAGCGATCCGCTGCGTGCGCCGCCCGCACCACTCCCAGAGCTGTGCCGTAGCCCACTGTGGCCAAAGCACCGGCATTGCAGTAGGTCATTAGGGTCAACCGCTGGGGTTGGGCAGGCAGACAGGCCAAACCGTTTTCACCGATGGCGACGCAGGTGTTGTATTCATCCACGGCTAACTTTTGGGCGGTTTCCACCAGTTTTTCTTTGAGAAAGGGGATCGGGCCAACGGTTTGCCGCGCTACGTTAAGCATCTGGTCAATTCCCCAGAACAGGTTAATCGCCGTGGGACGGGTCTGGCGCAGGGCGGCAGCGACGGTTTCCAGGTGGGCAAGAAATTCTGAGCGTTCTTCGGTGTCAATTTCCTGGGCTGCCAGGGCGATGGCAAAGGCCGCCGCAATGCCAATCGCCGGGGCACCCCGCACCATCATGGTTTGGATGGCCCTCACCATGTCCATGGCGCGGCGGATGTCCACGTAGGAAAATTCCTGGGGCAGGCGGGTTTGGTCGATCAAACGCACATGGTCGTAGGCCCAAGCAACTGGCAGGATGGACATAACCGGTCAGCAACAACCAACAGGACAATTCCCAGTCTAGGGTGAAGCGGCTAGGGCTGTGCCACCCGCTGGGGCAGGAGTTGGGTTTGCCAAGCGGCCAAATCCTGTAATGCCCGTTGGCTGTAGGCTTGATAGCGGGCAGATTTGGATTTGACCGGCACCGCCAGGGGGGGCAAAATGCCGAAGTTGGCGGGCATGGGTTGAAAGGTTTTTGGGTTGGCCGTACTGATGAAGTGAAACAGGGCACCCATCATGGTGGTGACCGGGAGGGTGAGCAAGGGCAAGCCCTGGGCGCAGCGGACGGCATTCACTCCCGCCAACCAGCCCCCGGCGACTGCAGTGGCGTAGCCCTCGGTGCCGGTGAGTTGGCCGGCAGCTAGGTAATAGGGGTGTTCCCGAAACTGCAAGGTGGGGTGCAAAAGCCGGGGGGCATTGAGAAAGGTATTACGGTGCATGACGCCGTAGCGGACAAACTCGGCTTGTTCTAACCCGGGGATCAAGCGAAAGACCCGTTGCTGTTCTCCCCAGCGCAGGTTGGTTTGAAAGCCGACCAGATTCCACAAGCGACCGGCGCGGTCTTCCGGCCGCAGTTGCACTACCGCATGGGCGCGCTGGTGTGGCTGGCGGGGATGCCGCAGCCCCACGGGTTTGAGGGGGCCAAACCGCAGGGTATCCACCCCCCGGCGCGCCAGTTCTTCCACGGGTAAACAGGCTTCAAAAAAGCGCTTTTCCGATTGCTCAAACTCTTTGAGGGGGGCTGTCTCGGCGGTAATTAACGCCTGCCAAAATTGCCGGTATTCTTCTGGATTCAGGGGACAATTCAGATAGGCGGCTTCCCCTTGGTCATAACGGCTGGCCAAGAAAGCGATGTCCCGGTTGATGGATTCCCCCAGGACGATGGGGCTGGCCGCATCAAAAAAACTCAGGTACGCTTGGCCGGTGAGCTGTTGCAGTTGAGCCGCCAGCGCCGGACTGGTCAGGGGACCGGTGGCGAAAATGACGATTCCCGGCGGGATTTCCCGCACTTCTGCCCGGCGCAGGGTCACCAGGGGATGCTCTGCCAGGGTGCGGGTCAAGGCGCGGCTAAAGTGCGCCCGATCCACGGCTAAGGCGCCCCCGGCGGGCACGGCATGGGCATCGGCGACCCGGATCACCAGGGAACCCAACTCCCGCAATTCCTGCTGGAGGAGGCCGGTGGCGCGGTCCACCGCCCGGGCGCCGAAGGAATTACTACAGACCAGTTCGGCCAGTTCCTCGGTGTGGTGGGCGGGGGTGGGGGTGTGCGGGCGCATTTCCCAGAGGGTAACGGGGTAGCCCCGTTCGGCAATCTGCCAGGCTGCCTCGGTGCCGGCTAACCCCCCCCCGATGACATGAATCGCGGTCATGAGCATTGGGGGTGCTGGTTCTCATTTCAGCTTAGCGCAGGGGCAAGGTACTCCCCGGCTCCCGTTACCATAGGGAAACGGGATGGGACGTTGAGCCAATCGGGGTAATGGGCATGGGACATGGGTGGGCACCGGGGGTACTGGCCGGGGGGATTTTACTGTTGGTGGTGGGGGTGGGGTGGCGCCTGGCGCGCCTGCCCTTGCCGCAAAAGCTGGCCTGGGGGCAAGGGATTTTGTTGGGGTTGCCCTGGGCGGTGTGGTTGGGGGCAGTGCTGCTGGGGAGGCGGGTGAATGTGACGCTAATTTTGGGATTGGTGGTGGCGACCCAGCTGGGGTATGTGGGGTTGGGGTGGTGGCAACGGCGATTATCCACGCCACCGGCGGTGGTAGAGGTTTCTCCCCCGGCGGCGGTTTTGAGTTTACCGGCGTTGCAGGAACTGTTTGGGTGGGAGCATTTTTTTGTGACGGCGTTGCGTCCCTACCGGGGCGGGGCGATTGTGAGCGGCAATTGGCGGGGGGGACAACCGGCGCAGGTGCATCAGGTATTGACGGAAAAATTATGCAGCCGGTGGGGGGAACGCTATCGCTTGTTTTTGGTGGCGGATCCGCAACAACGTCCGACCCTGGTGATTTTGCCGCGGGAGGAGGTGGACACGGACAAGCTACCGGTCTGGTGGCTGGGGTTGAGTGGGGGGTTGTTGGCCTTGACTCTGGTGACGGCTGGGCAAATCGCGCCGGGGTGGGGCTGGTGGCTGGGGTTGGTGCTGCTGGCCCATGAGGGGGGGCATGGGTGGCAGGCTCGCCGCTATGGGGTGCGGCTCTGGTGGCCGTTGTGGCTGCCGACGCCGGAGTTGGGGACGTTGGGGGCGGTGACTCGCTTTGCCACGGCGGTTCCCCACCGGACGGCTCTGTGGGATATTGCCATGGCGGGGCTGCTGGCGGGGGGAGGGACGAGTTTGCTGTTATTGCTGGTGGGGCTGGGGTTGTCCCCGGCAGCGGTGGGTGTGCCGGTGGAGCCGCAATGGCTGCAAACCTCGTGGCTGGTGGAAACGGTCGCCCGCTGGGTTTTGGGGGCGCAGTTGGCGGCACCCTTGGTGCGTTTGCATCCCCTGGTGACGGTGGGCTGGGCGGGGTTGGTGGTGACGGCGTTGCAGAGTCTGCCGGTGGGGTCGTTGGACGGGGGGCGGCTGGTGCAGGCGGTGTATGGCGAGTCGGTTCTGCGGGCGGCCACACTGGTCGGCTTGGTGGTGTTGTTGATTTGGGGTCTGAGGCAGCCGTGGTTATCCTGGGGGATGCTCGCTTTGATTGTGTTGGTGTTGCTCCACCGGCGACCGGAACGCCCGAATTTGGACGATATCACCGAACCTAATGACCTGCGGGCGTTTTTAACCTTGGGTTGGCTGCTGTTGGCGCTGCTGGTGTTGCTGCCCTGGCAGGCGGGATAGGCATGAGCGCCCCGCGGGTACGGCCAGAGTTGCCCCTGGCGTTGGTGGAAACGGCGTTTTTAGCCAGTACGGCCAGTTTGGGGTGGTTGGCGAGCTTTTATCTGGGGTTAACTCCGGTACTGCGGTTGTTTCTACCGATTCCCTTGGCGTTGGCGACGCGCCGGTGGGGGCATCGCTTTGGCTGGCTGGGGTTGGGGACGACGTTTTTATTGCTGTCGGTGTTGATGGGGCCGCCCCGCGGGTTAGCCTATATTTTTCGCTACGGGTTTCTGGCGCTGGTGCTGGGTTATCACTGGCGGCGGGGTTCCGGTTGGGGCATAACCCTAGTGCAGGGGCTAGGGGTGGGCACGCTGGGATTTTTTGGTCAGATTAGTATTTTGTCCGTACTGGTGGGGGAGAATCTGTGGCTTTATATCACCAATCAGGCGACCCAGGTGTTGGAATGGCTGTTAGACCGCCTGGGGATATTGGTGCAGCCGCAGGTGAGTTGGATTCAGATAACGACGGTGGTGCTGGTGATGGTCAATTCGTTGATTTATACGTTTGTGGTGCAGTTGGTGGCTTGGGCGTTGTTGGAGCGGCTGGATACGCCGGTGCCGCCGCCGCCGAGCTGGTTGCGGGTGTGGCTGGGGCTGGACGAATGATGGGGGTGCATACCCGTCCCGATTGGGTGAACGCCTGGGTGCAAGCGGTGCAGGGGCAGCGCCCGGCATTGCTCTGCGTGTTGGGGTTTACCGAAACGGCCTTGATTCCGGGGATTTCGGCGGCGGGATTGACCCCTGCCGACCGCCGCCAGACCGCCGCTGCCGATGCGGAATTTCTGGTGCGGGGGCGGCAACCGCAGCCGGTTTATCCCTTGCCCCCCTTAATCCAGGGGGTGTCGCCGGTGTATCTTTCCCGTGCCGTTGTCGAGGCTTTGCACCTACCGGTCACGCTGGTCAATACCGGTTTACCCGTGCCCTTAAGTGTAGAGGCGGTGACCTTGGGGGAAACTTGGGCGCGCTGTGTGAGTACCGGGCAGGCGATGGCTCCTGGAACCGTCCGGGAACTGTGGCAGGCGGGCTGGGCGTGGGGACAATCCTTGCTGGCCTCCCGACCCGCCCCCTACTTCATCATCGGGGAATGCGTGGTGGGGGGCACAACTACGGCGTTGGCGGTACTCACCGGGTTGGGATGGGCGGCGCAGGGGCGGGTGAGTAGCAGCCATCCCCGCTGTAATCACGACCAAAAATGGCAGGTGGTGCAGACCGGTCTGGCTCGGGCGGGGGATTTGCCTCAGCCATGGGCGGTGGTGGCGGCGGTGGGTGACCCGATGCAGGTGGTGGTGGCGGCGGTGACCCTGGCGATTCACAGGGAAGTTCCCGTTTTATTAGCGGGGGGCACGCAGATGTTGGCGGTGTGGGCATTGATCCAGGCCATCGCCCGCCGGGAACATCTCCCTTGGTGGCCCGAACGGGTGGTGGTGGGCACAACCGGTTGGGTGGTGAACGACCCGACGGCGCAGGTGGTGGCCTTAGCTGCCGATTTAGGCGCCCCCTTGGTCAGCAGCGCCTTGGATTTCCGTGGTTCTGCCTACCCGGCGCTGCGGCAGTATGAACAGGGGTTTGTCAAGGAAGGAGTGGCCGCCGGGGGGTGTGCCCTCGCCGCCCATTGGTATCGGGGTTGGGACAATTCCCAGGTGTTGGCCGCCGTGGAAGCCCTACTTAACCCCGCAACGCCTCCCCCAACCGTTCCAGAGCCAGATCCACTTCGGTTTCGCTGACAATCAACGGCGGCACCCACCGAATCACCTGCGGCCCGGCAGGCACCAGCAGCAAGCCCTTTTCTAAGGCGCGCTGGACAATCTCAGCCGCCTGAAACGGTGCCTCCGGGCGCAAGACCAACCCCTGCAACAGCCCCCACCCTCGCACCTGCTCGAACCACTCCGGGTAGGTATTCACCCAGGTCTGTAACCCCCGTTGCAGTTGTTCACCCCGTTGTTGCACCTGGGCGAGTAACCCCAACTCCTCAATCGCCTGCCCCACCGTCAACGCCGCCCGACAGGCCAGAGGGTTGCCCCCGTAGGTGCTGGCATGGTCGCCCGGCTGGAAGACACTGTATTGCTCTTTGCATAACACGGCTCCGATGGGAATCCCGCCGCCCAGCCCCTTCGCCGCGGAGAAAATATCCGGCTCAATCCCCAGGCATTCATACCCCCACCAACGCCCCGTGCGTCCCATCCCGGATTGCACCTCATCCAGAATGAGTAAAATGCCCTTTTCATCGCACAACCGCCGCACCCCTTGGAAATAATCCCACTCGCCCGGGCGCACCCCCCCTTCCCCTTGAATGGGTTCGAGCAAAATGGCCGCCACCTGCTCCAGTTCCAAAACCACCTTGGTCAAGGCGGCTAAATCGTTGTAGGGCACATAGACAAAACCGGGCACCAAGGGGTCAAAATGCTTTTGGTACTTGGGCTGACCGGTGGCCGTCAGGGTCGCCAAGGTGCGCCCGTGAAAACTCGCCTGCGCCGTCACGATGATGGGTTGGTCGTAGCCCTTGACCACGTGGGCATATTTGCGAGCCAGTTTAATTGCCCCCTCATTGCCCTCCGCCCCCGAGTTGGCGAAAAACACCCGGTCTGCACAAGAATGGCCGGTGAGAAAAGCCGCCAATTCCTCCTGCAACGGAATCTGGTAAAGGTTGGAAACGTGATGCAACTGCTGTATCTGGTCGCTCACGGCCTGGACTAGACGAGGATGGGCATGACCCAGCGTACAGGTCGCAATCCCGGCCACAAAATCCAGATATTCCCGCCCCTGGTCATCCCACACCCGGCAGCCCGACCCCCGGACTAACCGCACCGGCAAGCGGTTGTAGGTGGGCATTAGGGCAGAAGTCACCGGGGGAGATTGCCAAAGGATCGTCATAGTAAGGGCAAAACTAAAAAATGATTTTTACAAATATAACAAAACGGGTATCTTGCCCCGCCGTTCTCAAGACGAGGGAGAGCCATAGCGGGGAATCGCCTCCGTGGTCAAGGTCTGAACACTAAAATGCTATGGCTATGGGTAAATGGCCGCCGAGGATTTATCATAAAAAAGCCGTTACCTCAACTCACGTCCCTATGAAATTTGCCAGCCGCTTGGAGCAGATTCCCCCCTACCTCTTTGCCGAGATTGACCGCAAGCGGGATGAATTGCTGGCCCAAGGGGTGGATGTGATCAATATGGGCATTGGCGACCCGGATCAACCCACCCCCGCTCATGTCGTCCAGGCGATGCACCATGCCGTTGATGACCCGGCGACCCACAATTACCCGCCCTACCAGGGGACAAAGGAATACCGACAGGCGGCGGCGGACTGGATGCAAAGACGGTTCGGGGTGACGGTTGACCCCCAGCGGGAGGTGGTCTCTTCGATTGGTTCCAAAGAGGCGATTCACAATACGTTTTTGGCGTTTGTGGAAGCGGGCGATGTGGTGCTGATTCCTGACCCTGCCTATCCGGTTTATCGCACGTCCACCATCTTTACCGGCGGGGAAGCCTTCGTTTTGCCTCTATTAAAAGAACGGGGGTTTTTACCGGATTTAACCAGCATTCCCACCGAGATTGCCCAACGAGCCAAATTACTTTGGCTGAATTACCCCAATAATCCGACCGGAGCGGTGGCGAGTCTGGCGTTTTTTGCCGAAGCGGTGGACTTTTGCCGTCAGTATGACATTCTTTTGTGCCATGACCATGCCTATTCGGAAATGGCCTACGACGGCTATAAACCCCCCAGTGTTTTGCAAGTGGCGGGAGCCAAGGAGGTGGCGATTGAGTTTCACAGCCTGTCCAAGTCCTACAATATGACCGGCTGGCGGGTGGGTTTTGTCTGTGGCTCGGCGGTGGGGATTCAGGGGCTGGGGCAGGTGAAAACCAACGTAGATTCCGGGGTATTCAAGGCGATCCAACGGGCAGCCATGGCGGCCTTTCAAACCACCGAACAGGAGTTGCAAGCGTTGATGCAGGTGTATCAACGACGGCGGGACATCATCGTGTCGGGGTTGCAATCCCTGGGTTGGCCGCTGACGGCTCCGCAGGCGACTTTGTATGTCTGGGCACCCGTACCGCCGGGTTATAGCTCGACCGAGTTTGTGACGTTACTTTTAGAAAAATGCGGAATTATTGTGCCGCCGGGGAACGGTTATGGTGCCGCCGGGGAAGGTTTTTTCCGTATTGCCTTAACCGTACCCGATGAACGGATGCAACTGGCATTAGAACGGATGCGGGCGGCGGGGATTCGCTATGCTTGAGGGTATCTTTGATTGATGGGAGCCAGCAGAAAATGCTCTTGCTGGCATAACGAGTCGCTGGAGAACCAAAGATGGGGGCGGCACCCCGGCGACTGCTCAACCCTTATTCCTAGCGGAGACAACTCGTTCACCGGGGTCGGAATTGATTAACCAACGCCACGCCCCCCATCAGCAGAAATATCCCCCCTAGGCCGGTAAAAATCATTGGTGCCAACCAAAGTTCAAAAAAACTGTTAATTCGAGCCGACCGGGGTTGTTCCGGGTTGTACAAAACCTTCACCCTCTGCCCCACCCGAAACGCCGGGGGCTTACTGCCCACTTGCCCTACAAATTGTACCGTCTGACCGTCTGCTGCCGTGTATTTTACCACCGGGTAATAGTGATATTCAGTGAGACGACGGTTTCCTCTTGGATGCGACCGTCTGCGCTCCAGGGCAATCACCTCCCCTTCTGCCCTGCTGGCCGTTGCTAGGAAGGTACAGGTCTGGTAGCCCAAAACCAAACCAAGGGTCAAAAAAATTGCCCCGGCGAATGTGCCCCCAAAAATCAAAAAACCCCGACGGTTATCCATGGCCGGCACTGAATTTCTGAAATAATAATATCTGTAGGGCACCTCTATTGATGTGATGGGAACCAGCAGAAAATCATCTCGCTAGCATACCGAAATACTGAGTTTATGGAAAACCCAAATCGGGGGCTGCGCCCCGGCGACCGCTGTTCCGTAATTGATAGAGGTTCCCAAAAACTGGATCAAAGCAGAAGTTTTGAATGTCAGGAAAAAGGTAGAAAAAGAGAGCCAGAAATGGTATTCTATTTCTGAAAAAAATCAAAAAAACTTGAGTATATGCTAAAACAACTTCGGCAACTTATCAGGCCCTTGTTAAAACTTCTGCTTCAAAATGATTATCCTGTTTTGGATTCTCAAGGGTTTGTCCTCATCTGGATACATTAAAAATGCACTTAAAGTTGGACAAAATAATCACTAAGAGTGAGAATGGAGTCCGGCTACAAATCTATGCCGTTTTGATTGGTTATTTACTTCTTAAATTGTTAAGCATAGGTCAAAATAAAACTTACAAACTCATCGACAAATTACGATATTTACAGATAGAAATAGGCAGACATTGTACTTTAATCCAGCTTTTAGGAGTTGAGCCTATGGTAAGGTAAATCTCACCTCTAACGTTAAGTTTTGTTACACAAATTCAACGCTTTTGGTTGAAAAGTTATTGTTTAGGAGGTGGCAAAACCGGCATGGCGCGCCGTTTATTCTGGGACGAACCCAGTTTAACCTTGGCTTGTGCCCCCACTCAAAAGCAAACCGAACGGTGCCACCCTGAAGAAACCCGCCCTCTAGCGGTGCGCGAATATGCTCGCATCCAAATATTCCCCGATGACTGGCAATTCGCCGGTTTCTTGAGCAATGCCGCCGCGCATCCTACGAATGGACGCGAAGCATCATTCGCTAGTTAGCGGCGGATGTGATATAATTCTTCCAGTCAAGTATGGCACTATTGCCCGCCAGAAAAGACTTCTGGGGAACCGGGCAGATACAA
>CALHCP010000118.1 GCA_937936705.1 uncultured cyanobacterium
GGGAACAGACGGTCGCCGGGGCGCCGCCACCGTCCTTGGTTCTCCAGCCTATTTGTTCCAAAATCAAGTCATAATTACTATCCAATGCTGGATGCCGGTGGCGCGAAAACATCCCCCGCCAGGGCACAGGCGGTACAATCAATCCGGTGGGTATGGGAGCAACGGTGCAGCTACAACGACGCTTACCGGCGGAATGGGAACCCCATCAGGCCACGTGGTTCTCTTGGCCGCATAATCGGGAAACCTGGCCGCAGCAGCTAACGGCGGCAGAAACGGCACTGGCGCAGGCGGTTCGCCATCTCAGCGTCGGCGAGACGGTGCATATCAATGTCCTGGATGCGCAACACCAGGAATGGGTACACACTTTGGTCGGTCATAGTCCTAACATCATACTGCATATTCTCCCCACCAATGATGCCTGGTGTCGCGATCATGGTGCGATTTTTATTCAGGAGAAAACCGAAACGGGCTGGCGCTTAGTCGCCACCCACTGGCAGTACAACGCCTGGGGAGAAAAATACCCCCCTTGGGAGCGGGATCAACAGGTGGCAGCGGCGATGGCCAGGATTCTCGCTGTTCCTTGTCTGGCTTTAGAGCCGGTGTTGGAGGGGGGGGCGATTGAAGCGAATGGGGCGGGAATCTTGCTGGCTGCCCAGGACTGTTTGCTCCATCCCCGGCGCAATCCCAACCTCACCCGCCGGGATTGGGAGGGCTATTTTCACAAGTATTTGGGGGCGGAGCGGGTGATTTGGCTGAATGTGGAAATTCAGGGGGATGATACGGACGGCCATGTGGATGTCACCACCCGGTTTGTAGCTCCCGATACCCTTGTTGTGGCGCTAGAGGATAACCCCGGCGACCCGAATTACCCCTCCCTCCAGGCGAATTGGCGGTATTTGCAGTCGTTGGCTCCCGAACTGAATTTCACCCTGATTCCCCTGCCGATGCCGCAGCCGGTCATACACCAGGGACAGCGGTTACCGGCCAGTTATGCCAACTTTTACATCGGTAATCGGGTGGTGTTGATGCCGGTGTTTGACGACCCCCAGGATGAAATCGCCTTGGGCATTCTGCAAAAGTTATTCCCGGAGCGGTCGGTGGTGGGCATTGACAGCCGCGCCCTTATCGAGGGGCTAGGCGGCCTGCATTGTCTGACGCAACCCGTCCCCGCTTCAATGCACCACCCGGCCATCGGGCATGGTGGCGCCGGTGAGGGTGGCACCGGTTAAATGGGCACCCCCCATATCGGCTTTCAGCAGGTTGGCCTGGGTTAAATGGGCATCCCGCAGGTCGGCTTTGGTGAGGTAGGCTTCGTGCAGGACGGCTTGGGTCAGGTTGGCTTCCTTGAGCACCGCCAAACTCAGCTCGGCACGAGTGAATTTCGCCTCAGGCATCTGACACCGGAGAAATACGGCTTTGCCGGCTTTGACTTCTGTCAGGTTGGCTTGGGTCAGGCGGGCATCGGTTAAATCGGTCTCAATCAAGACCGCCCGCACCATTTGGGCTTGGTCGAGTTGGGCGCGGTTCAAAATGGCTTCGCTCAGGTCGGCATCGTTGAGGTTGGCCTCGGTCAAGATGGCGTTGCTCAAGTTGGCGTTGGCGAGGTTACTGTACAGGAGTTTGGCACCCCGCAGATTGGCGCGCCGCAAATCCGCCCAGCGCAGGTCGGCTCCCTGTAAATCCGCGCCCTGCAAATCCGCTCCTTGTAAATCCGCCCGCCGCAGGTTCACCCGGTCGCCGCCTTTGCGGGGGGAACTCAGGTTGGCTTGGCGCAAACAAGCTCCCCGCAGGTTGGCGCTGGAGAGGTTGGCACCCCGCAGGTCGGCTTCCACCAGACTGGCATCCAGGAAGTTGGCAAAGATGCCGTTGGCACGGGACAGGTTGGCGCGGTACAAAACGCTGCCGTGCAGTTGCGCCGTGTTCAGGTCAGAGGCGGCCAGGTTGGCCTGAGCCAGATAGGCACCGCTGAGATTGGCATTATTGAGCTTGGCTCCTTGCAAATTGACCCGGCTGAGGTAAGCAAACACCAGTTCCGCCCCGTGCAGGTCACACCGGGAAAGATTGATATTGATTAAATCCGCCTGGTTGAGGCGGATGCCCCGCAGGTCTTGCCCGGAGAAATCATTTTTGCCTTCACTGTAGCTCTGGAGTAATTCGGCGGCATCCACGGTTACTGCCCTCGCTGTTCCAAACGCTGGATAATTTGGGCAAACCGGTCGGCCATCTCCTGCACCTGGCTGACGAATTCCCGCAGGTAGCGGTAGCGGGTGGTGGGGGGCAAGTGCCGGGCGGCGGTTTCCAAATCTACTTCCAGGGTGCGAAATACTTGCTCCATATCCCCCATCATTTGATGCACGGCAGTGGAGACTAACCGCCGCAGTTCTGCTTCGGTGGAGAGTCCCTGCAATTCCTGTTGCAACAGGTCGCTCACCCGTGCCCCTGCCGCAGGCGGTTCCGGCACCGGCGGCTCCGGTTCGGAGAGAACCTGCAGGGCGGAATCAACGGCGACCGCTGCTGTGGGCGGTTGATTCGGCACCGGCTCGGGTTGGGGGAGAACCTGCGGGGCAGGGCCAACCACCACCGATGATTCGGCCGGGGGCGGCCAGTTGGTTTCCGGCACCGCGACATCGGAAATCGTCTGGAGTTTTTGCAACCGTTGGTACACCGGCTGCAAAACTTCTAACAACGTGCCGACCACCTGCTGGTATTCTTCGGGTTCTTCCAACTGCATGGCGGCCGTCTCCAGCCGTTGACGAAGTTCTTGGTAATCCGGGCAGGCCAGCAGTAAATCCGAGAGCAGGCGTTCCAGTTCCAGCCCTTTCACCATCAGCCAAGGTGTGGTGGGGGGGGTAACCTCCCCCTGGCGCAGGGTGCGGGCGATGAGGATCTTGATCCGCAGCGGGTTGGTACGGTTGACCAGTTCCAAGCGCAGGTCAAACCACTCCTGGGGCGGCAACACGGAAGTCTGGGGGCGGGGAGGCTGGGTGCGAAACCACTCCGTCGGGTCTTCATCGGGATACAAAACCGCCATCGAACGCAGAATCGTTTCCGCCACCGGCAGGTATTCCACCGGCTTATTCAAACTGCGGACGAGATTTTCCAGGGTCGGGCGCAATTCCCGCATCGTCGGACGCACTTCCAGCGTTTTGGCCACCAAATCCCGCAGATCAATG
>CALHCP010000119.1 GCA_937936705.1 uncultured cyanobacterium
ACGGCTCAGGGAGGAATCGGTCATTTACCCCACCCTCACCCGGTTGTTAAATGAGAGATTCCTTAAAGGATTTGGAACATATTGTAACAATAACCGGCGGCACTGTGTACCCAACCGCCATCGCTGAGGATTTTGGGCGGGCTGTCGTCCGCACGGTTCCTCAAGGAAACTTCGATAAATTCGGCAACGGCGGTCGCCGGGGCGCAGCCCCCGATTTGGGTTCTCAGGAATCTTTGTTCGTCAATCCGGCTCTCCTGCTATGGAGGTGCCCTCAAGAAGTAATTTTGGTATATTAGTAATCTGTGTTCAATTTCTGCAGCGGGTTAACCCTATGGCGAAGCGTGTGCAAGTGGTTTTAACGGCGCCGGTGGTCAAGTTAGGAGCCGCCGGGGATTTGGTGGAAGTGGCTCCCGGTTATGCGCGGAATTATTTGATCCCGCAAGGGAAAGCGGTGGCCGCCACTGCCAGTGTCCTGCGCCAGGTGGAACGGCGGCAGGAGCAGGAACGCCAGCGGAAAATCCGGGAAAAAGAAGAAGCCCTCGCCCGCAAAACTGCCCTGGAGGTGATCGGGCAGTTGACGATTGCCATGACCGCCGGGGAAAACGAGACCTTGTTCGGCAGCGTCACCGAAAAAGATGTCGCCGAGATGATCCAAGCCGGCACGGGGCAGGTGGTGGATCGCAAGGAAATTACCATCCCCGATATCCGCAAATTGGGCACTTATGAAGCCCAGGTGCGTTTGCACCCCGAAGTCATCGCTACCGTGAAATTTAAGGTAATCCCGGCGAAGGGAGCCGCCTAGGGATTTGGTTAAGGGGTTGTTGGGTACGCACCGCTTGGGCAGCCATTCGGCCTAAGTAAGCGCCGGTGCAGACCTTGCGTTCTTCAATACGACCCACCGTGGCGGCCAACCCCGGAAATCCCGCTGCTCCGCCGATGACCGCTAAGTTGTCGATCCGAGTCAGGGAACTGCCCACCCCGTAGCGAAAGGTTACCGTGGGGGGCAATTCGACCCGCCAACCGGGAATCCCCCCCCGCGCGTCAAAGGCGTAGCGAAATTCCCCGATGGCCTCGGCAGGCGGCACCCCTCCGGCCAGAATTTGCTCCACATGCAGGGGTTGTAATACCTCGGTCACCGTGACCAGATGCCGCACATACACCTCCAGCGGGGGAAACACCTGCACCGATTGAGCTTCCGGGAACCGGCGTAACCAGGTTTGCAGATGTTCCAGCTCGGCCAGCATCGCCGGGGTCGGTTGTCGCTGATTTCGGGTCAACTGCTCGACTTGGCGGGTGGACAGTTGAAATAACAACCCATTAAACGACAACCGCTGGCCGTCCACCGCCGCCACATTGCCCCGGTCTAGCAAAACCTTGCCCTTCACCTGAAAGGGAATGCCCCGATAGCGATGGTAATGCGCCCCCAACGCCGTACTGTAAATGTCGGCAAAATCCCCCTGCACGCTCATCGGCAGGTGGAAATTGCGCAACAAAAATTCCGCATCCCGGGGGGGATTCTCCCGCCGGATCTGGTTACGCAATGCTTGCATTAACAAAGGATTTTCTAAAATCCGCCGCTCCAAGGCCGCCAACTGCGCCAGCGTCAAGGGCGCCACTTCAAACACCGGCGATACCGCCAACGTCGCCTGGGGCAAACCCACCCCGGCAAACCCCTTCTCATAGCGCAAACCCGCCGCCTGCGCCAGCTCCGCCTCCGGGGTGGCATCAATCACCACCCCCGCCTGCCACTGCTCCGCCCCGGCCCGTAACCCGGCCACCCGATTCCCCTGCACCTGCGGGGTCAACCGGGTTTGATGAATCAATTGCACCCCCGCCTCCTGGAGTAACTGCCGCATCCCCCAGTCCATCAAACTCGCATTCGCGGCAATCCGTTCCACCCGGGACGCCGCCAACAATTCCTGATAAAACCCACAGGAAGGCCGTTGTCCCTGCATCTGGTTGCGGTCTAAATAGGCCAACCCCCCCCGCGTCCACACCCCCCCCACCCACGCCCACTCCGGTTGCGGACGCACCAACACCACCCGCCCCTGGGCTTTTAACCCCCGCCCCGCTTGGATCGCCGCCGCCACCCCCGCCGGTTCATCCCCATAGACCAGCACATCCACGGCCGTGATGGGCAATTCCGGACGCAGCCGGGGTTGCTGCCCAACCCACCCCAGCAGCCCCAGGCACAGCCCCAGCGAAACGGCTCTAATCCCCGCCGACGACCACATCCCGAATCAGCAGACTCGGCCCCCCGCATCCCACCGGCAGGCCATTCTGCCCCCCCTTGCCACAGCCGCCCGACTCATCCCAGACCAAATCATGGCCGATTCCCTCAATCTGCGCCAGGGTTTGAAACACATTGCCGGTCAGGGTGACATCCCGCAGCGGTTCCGCCAATTGCCCCCCCCGCACCCGCCAGGCTTCCCCCGCCGTAAACGTAAACATTTCCCCGTTGGTCATCCCCCCCAGCCAATTGCGGGCGTAAATCCCGTCCCCCATCGCCTGCAACAAATCCGCAACCGTAGCCGTCCCCGGCGCAATCCAGGTATTCGTCATCCGCACCAGCGGCGGGTAATGGTAACTCAAACAACGGGCATTCCCCGTCGGTGCTTCCCCTAACTTCCCTGCCGTCTCCCGCGAATGCAGCCGCCCCGTCAACACCCCATCAGTGATTAACTGGGTCACCGTCGCCGGTACCCCCTCATCATCGTAGAGATAACTGCCCCGATGCCCCGCCACTGCCGCCCCGTCAAAAATTTGCAATTCCCGCGGGCCAAACCGCCGCCCCAAGGTCATCACCTCCAACATATCGGGATTTTCGTAGAGCATATCCGCCTCGGACAAATGCCCAAACGCCTCATGCACAAACAACCCCGTTAAAATCGGGTCAATCACCACCCGGTACACTCCCCCCGGCACCTTCGCCAGCGACAACGCCTGCACCGCCCGCGCCGCCGCCCCCCGCACGGATTCATCTAAACCGGTTAAATCCCGGTAGTCGCGCCGAGAACCCGTCGTCTCCCGCCCCACCTGCACGATGCCATCCCCCGTCGCCGTGGCACTAAACCGCATCTCCATATCCACCCAGGACTGGTCAATCCACGTCCCTTCCGAAGTCGCCAAGATCACCCGGTGCGCCGCATCCCCATAGCGTACTGTCGTTGTGCTGATTTGATCCGACACCGAAGCCAGCACCTCTTGGTAATGCTCGCAGAGGGCTTTTTTCTCCGCCAGGGGTACGGTTTGCGGGTCAATACCGGTGATGAAATTACCGCACTGGTGTTGCACCGGGGGAACGGGAGCCAGTTGGGTCACTTCCGTACCCACCGCCTGGGCTGCCCCAATGGCGTACTGCACCTGCTCGGCTAGGGTTTCGACGGAATTAAAACTGGTAAACCCCCAGCCGCCGCGATGGCACGCCCGCACTTGCCCCCCGATGGACAAGCGTTCCCCCAAGGCTTCCGTACGCCGACTCCGCAGGACAATATCGGTACTATAGATGGTTTCCAGGCGAATGCTCAAAAAATCCACCTGCCCTCGGTACTGCGCCAAGGCATCGGCGATCTCGGAGCGGTAGTCGGTGGGGGCAATCATCAGGGAACCTCCATTAATTAACTATAAGCGGTCGCCGGGGCGCCGCCCCCGCTTTGGTTCTCCGTAATTTGGGCGTTCTGGCCAGAGAATTTCCGATTGGTTCCCATAAATAGAGGTGCCCTAAATAGAAATTAAAAATTAATTAAATTTAAGGACGCCAAGCCACTAGCAACTGCTCTAAGCCAAAGCGGCAAACCGGTGCCCAAATCGCCACCATCACCCCCGACACCATCCCATAACGGGCAAAACCCAACGCATCTTGAGAAAGTTGATCATATCGTTCATCCCACCGTTTCACCTCGGCAACCAGCTCTTTGCGCATATCCTCAATATCTTTTTCCAGACCCGCTACATCTTATTTTAATCCCGCTACATCTTGCTTGAGTTCGTTGACATCTTGGCGCAGCCCCCGCAATTCCTGCAAAAGATCACTGAGGGTTGGTTCAGAAGGACTATTCATGCCGTTCACCGCCGGGAGTCACCTCCCCAATGATACAAGTGGCCAGTCCCAGCTCTGCCAGCACCCGTTGCACCGGCTCGACTTGCGCCGGAGCCACAATCACCACATAACCAATCCCCAAATTAAACGTCTCTCGCATCGCCAATTCACTCACCTTTCCCTGGGTCGCTAACCATTGAAAAATCCCCGGCCATTGCCAATTTTGCCATTGAATCTCAATCTGCTGATTTTGCCCCAAACAACGGGGTAAATTTTCAGGGATACCGCCCCCGGTAATGTGCGCCATCCCATGAATTTCTATGCCCTGTGCCCGCAGTGCATGCACCGCCGGGACATAGATGACCGTGGGGGTCAATAACACCTCGGCCAAGGATTTCCCCCCCAATTCGGCGGGAGTCTGCGCCAAAAGGTCGAGGAGGTCGGTGCCATTGGCGGTTAACGAATCTAAAATTTTGCGCACCAAGCTATACCCGTTACTGTGCACACCGCTGCTGGCTAAACCCACCGCCACATCGCCAACCCGCACCTGGGAACCGTCGAGCCATTCCCGCCGCTCCACCACCCCCACACAAAACCCGGCCAAGTCATACACCCCCGGCGGATAAAATCCCGGCATTTCCGCCGTTTCCCCCCCCAACAGGGCACAGCCGCTCTGGGCACAGCCCACGGTCATCCCCTGCACAACCGTGGTGAGGGTCGCCCCGTCGAGTACCCCCGTCGCCACGTAATCCAAAAAAAATAACGGCTTGGCTCCACTTGTTAATACATCATTAACACACATGGCCACCAAATCAATGCCGATGGTGTCGTGTTTATTGAGGATTTGCGCCAATTTAAGTTTGGTGCCCACCCCATCGGTACCCGCCACCAACACCGGTTCTTGATACCCCGTCGGCAGTTGAAAATAGCCGCCAAACCCGCCAATGCCCCCCAACACACCGGGAGTCTGGGTGCGCCCAATCGCCGGCCGAATCGCCTCGACAAACGCCCGTGCCCCCGCCAAATTGACCCCTGCTTGTTGATAATCCATCGCAAGCTTGTGAAAATTCGTGATAATCTGTTACAGTCTGTTGGGGTTGCCGGTGAAGTCAACCCTGCTGTCCACTTTGCCACAAGAAAGCCAGCAGCGGGAGTCTCTGATTCCTGAGGTGGGAGGTTTTTTTGGCGCAAACCTGCTTTTCGTGCTGTGAGGAGCTGTGATGCGAAACCCTTTGAAAGTGACCGGTCTAGGAACACTAACCTCTTTTGTCGTGGGAGCATTCTGGGGAGTTCCCATGACTCCGGCGCGCGGTGAGGTGGTGAAAGTGGGGGAACGCACCCAGGCGCCGGCTCCGTTGGTCATGGTGCGTCCGCATACGCTGGAAGGCCGACCGGCGGCAACGCTTTTTGTGCAGAATGTACCGGTACTGACGTTTCTGGGGCAGCGGTCTGGCGTGGCCACGGGTACCAAGGTGGCGAATAGCCGGGTGGATGGTGACCCCTTGGTTCCCGCTACGCAATTGGCGGCACGCTTGAATCGCCTTACCCAACAACGGGGGGATGCCAAGGATTTGCTGGTCGCGCAGGATGACCAAAAACAGCTTTGGTTGCAGTACAAAAATGAGCGTTTGCTCCGGTTTGATGCCTCGGTAACGTTGGATGGCTCCGGTCAAGACCCGGTTCAAAAGGCCCTAACAATCACCAATCGCCTCCGCCTGCGCTTGGGAAATGCTCCGGCTTTGACGGCGGTCGCCCCGCCAACCCAGCCGCCTTCTTTGGCGCAACGGGTGGTGACGGCGGCGGTCGGTTCGGTGCGGTCGGTGTTGCAGGGGTGGGCCTCCTGGTATGGCCCCGGCTTTCAGGGGCGGCGCACGGCGAGCGGCGAACTCTTTCAGCCCCAAGCCCTGACGGCGGCGCATCGGACGCTGCCCTTTGGAACGCAGGTGCGGGTGACCAATCTCCGCAACGGTCTGTCGGTGGTGGTGCGGATCAATGACCGGGGTCCCCATGTTCCCGGGCGGGAGATTGATATTTCCGCGGGGGCGGCACAGGTGTTGGGCTTGATTCCCATGGGGACGGCACCGGTGCGGTTGGAGGTGCTTGGGCCTTAAGGTGCGTCTGATCCGAACCCTGGCGGGGTTGCGAACCGCTTTGGCCGACTGGGAGGACGTGGGGTTTGTGCCCACCATGGGGGCATTACATGCCGGTCATAGTGCCTTAATCGAAGCTGCGCGTCGGGTTCACCCCAGGGTGGTGGTCAGTATTTTTGTCAACCCGCTCCAATTTGGGCCCCAGGAGGATTTCCAGCAGTACCCCCGCACCTTGGCGGCGGATCAGGCGGTGTGCGAAGCGCTGGGGGTGGATCTGCTCTTTGCCCCTAGCGTCGAGGAATTGTTGGGGACAAGGCCTTTGACCCAGGTGGTGCCGCCGCCGACTCTGACCCAAAATCTCTGTGCCCCGCACCGACCGGGACATTTTACCGGCGTGGCCACGGTTGTAACATTATTATTACAGATCATTCGCCCGCGTACGCTTTATCTCGGCCAGAAGGATGCCCAGCAGGTGGCGATCCTCCGGCGGGTGATCCAGGATTTACACCTGGGGGTCGAGGTGCAGGTGATACCGACGGTGCGGGAGGCGGATGGCTTGGCACTCAGTTCCCGCAATCGTTACCTGCACCCGGCGCAGCGACAACAGGCGGGGCGGATTTATCGGGGGTTGCAGCGGGCGACCACCTGCTTTCACCAAGGAGAACGGCGGGCAGAGCGGTTGATCGAGGCGGTACAGGCGGAATTGGCTCAAGAACCCGCCTGCCGAATTCAGTATATTGAGTTAGTTCATCCCCGGACGCTAGAGCCGTTGGCCGCAGTGGCAACCGAGGGATTATTAGCAGTAGCCGTCTGGCTAGGAGGAGTTCGTTTGATTGACAATGTGATGCTCAAATCCCGTTTGCCGGTGGTGGCGATTGATGGCCCGGCGGGGGCGGGGAAATCCACGGTGTCGCGGTTGGTGGCGCAACGGTTGGGGTTGACCTATTTGGATACAGGAGCCTTATACCGGGCGATGACCTGGGCGGTGCTGCGCGCCGGGGTGCCCCTGAGTGATGGGGTAGGGGTGGCGGAAGTGACGGCACAGGCGCAGGTGGAATTGCGTTGGCAACCGGAGTTGCGGGTTTTTTTGGACGGGGAAGATTGTACAACCATCATTCGGACGCCGGAAGTGACGCAGGCGGTGTCCCAGGTGGCGGCGCAACCGGCGGTACGGCAGCGCTTGCTGGGCATCCAACGGCAGTATGGAGAACGGGGCGGCATTGTGGTAGAGGGGCGGGACATCGGCACGACGGTGTTTCCCGATGCGGAGTTGAAGATTTTTTTAACGGCTTCGGTGCAGGAACGGGCGCAACGCCGCTGGCGCGAACTCCAGCAGCAGGGGGTGACGGATCTGGATGTGGCGGCGATTGCCCAGGCGATTCAGCAGCGGGATGCCCAGGACAGTCAGCGGCGGGTTTCGCCTTTGCGGCAGGCTGCCGATGCGGTGGTGATTGATTCCGATGGGTTGGATGTGGAGGGGGTGGTCGCCCAGATCGTCGCCGTCTGGCAGGAGCGGAGCCGGTCAACGGCAAGGTTATAATGAAGGCAAGCCACAGGCTCTGGCATGATGCTTGATCTGGTCATTATTGGCTCGTTAATTGTGGTAGCCGGAGCGTTGGGGTTTCGGAGTGTGGAGCTGTTGCCACCGGAAACCCTCGTGCTGGTGAATAATTTGGCGGGTTTGCGCTGGGTCACCAGTGGCTTTACGGCGTTGATTTTGGGCTTACCGGCGGGGTTGATCCTGCAAGGGGCTTATCGCCGCTTGGAACGGCGGTTGCGTCAATGGCCGATTGAGGTGATTCTCACCCGGGCGGTGGGTTTGGTGCTGGGGTTACTGCTGGCGAATTTGCTCCTGGCGCCGCTATTCGTGTTGCCGATTCCGGCGGGGTTGGGGTGGCTGAAACCCCTGGCCGCGGTGGTGACCAGTATTTCCCTGAGTTATGTGGGAGTGGTGGCGGCGGATACCCACGGAGCGGCCTTGTTGCGGTTGCTGAGTCCCAATACGGTACAGCCGATGCTGTTGGCGGAGGGCACCTTGCGGCCGGCGGCCAGTAAATTGCTCGATAGCAGTGTGATTATTGACGGGCGCATCGAGCCGATTTTAGCAACCCAGTTTTTGGAGGGGCAGTTGATTATTCCCCGGTTTGTGTTGGCGGAGTTGCAGGCTCTGGCGGACAGTAGCAATGACCAACGGCGTAGTCGCGGGCGTAAGGGGTTGGAATTGCTCAAACGCTTACAGCAGCATTACCCGCAACGGTTAGTGATTCACAGTGCCGATTATCCCGATTTGGATACCGTGGATGCCAAATTAGTGCGGTTGGCGCAAGAGTTGAATGCGATGCTGCTGACCAATGATTACGGCTTAAATCAAGTGGCTTCGGTACAGAATGTTACCGTCCTGAATATCAATGAGTTGGCGCAGGCTTTGCGGGCGTTGTATTTGCCGGGCGATACGTTAGATTTGAAGATTCTTAAAGAAGGGAAAGAACCCAGTCAGGGCATCGGTTATCTCGACGATGGCACGATGGTGGTGGTCGAGCAGGGACGGGCGCACATTGGCGGGGAATTGCCGGTGGTGGTGACGGGGGCGCTGCAAACCTCGGCGGGACGCATGATTTTTGCCCGCCCTAAAACCTCATTGAAAACTTAAAAAAACTGAAAACCTTAAGGAAACCCCTATTAATTAGGGAACAGCGGTCGCCGGGGCGCCGCCCCCGTTGCTGGTTCTCCGAAATCCTTGTTTGCCAATCCGGTCCCATTGTTATAGTGCTATGGATAATGATGTGATGTATATGTATAAAGTATATATAAGATATGGCTAAAATACTCCACATCCAACGCGCCGGAAGCATTGCCGGGTCAGAGAACCACCTATTACAACTCCTGCCCGGACTGCAACGGCGGGGCTATGATGTCACTTTCCTGGCCCTCACCAAACCCCAAGAAGTCCCCAGTGCCCTGACCCAAGCCCTCAGCGCCCGGGGGATTCCCGTCATTGACCTGCGGATACACCGGGAATGGCAGCCCCAGGTTTTACTGCGTATCTATAACCTGATCCGCCGGGAGAATTATGACATAATCCATACCCATTTACTCTATGCCGACCTGTACGGAGCCTTTGCCGCCCGTTGGGTCGGTCACGGGAAAATTCTTTGCACCCGGCACAACGACAATCCTTATCGCCGGCGGTGGCCGATGCGTCCCCTGATCACCTGGAATACCGCCTGGATGCACCATGTGATCGCCATTTCGGAGCATATCAAAGCCTTTAATATGCAGTACCAGCGCGTCCCGGCCGAGAAAATCACCGTGATTCCTTACGGTTATGACCCCCCGGTTTGGGCAGCCCCCCCTTTGCCCAAGGAACCGAATGCGCTCATTGTCGGCATGGTGGGTCGCCTCGTGCCGCAAAAGTGCCACGCTACCGCTTTGCAGGCTTTCCCCCGGATTCTTCAAGCCGTGCCCCAGGCGCGGTTGGTGATTGTGGGCGATGGTTCCTTGCGTGCCGAATTGGTCAACCTTGCCGACCAACTCCAGATTACGCCTTATGTCACATTTGTCGGGTATCAACCCAACGCCGCCCAATGGATGCCGGGGTTTGACCTGTTGTTACATCCGGCGCAACACGAGGGATTTGGTTTGGTTTTATTAGAAGCCATGGCCGCCCGTTTGCCGATTGTGGCCACCCGCGTCAGTGCCATTCCCGAAATCGTTTTAGATGGGAAAACCGGCTTGCTGATTCCCCCCCAAGACCCGGAAAAACTGGCTCAAGCCGTTATTCAATTATTAGTTAATCCCCCCTTGCGCCGACAATACGGAACCGCCGGTTATCAACGTTTAATGCAGGAATTTACCGTGACTCAAATGCTGGAGCGCACAGCAGCCGTGTATCAATTTTTATTATCCAATGCCTGACGCAACTGCTGGCAAAAGGTTTGCATGGCCGGTAATCCCTGTTCATGCAATCGTTTGACAAAAGCACTACCGACAATCACGGCATCGGCTCCCCAATCGCGAATTGTTTGAGCGTGTTCCGGCTGAGACACGCCAAATCCCACCCCAATCGGTTTGTCCGTTACCTGATGCAGTTGCGCCAACAGGGTGGGGATTTTACCGGACAGTTCCTGGCGCGCCCCCGTTACCCCGGTGACACTGACGAGGTAAATGAACCCCTGGGACTGCCGGGCAATCTGGGTCAGACGGGCGGGCGGACTGGTGGGAGCCGCCAGCAGGGTGAGTTCAATGCCGTAGGTTTGGGCGGGCTGCCAGACCACCTGGGCTTCCTCCAGCGGTAAATCCGGGATGACCAACCCCCGCACCCCCACCTGGGCAATGTGCTGCAAGAACGCTTCAATGCCCCGGTTGAGAATGGGATTGTAATAGGTAAACAAAATAATCGGCGCCGTGATTTGACCGGAGCAGGTTTGCACTAAATCTAAAACCTGGTCCAGAGTGGTGCCCCGTTGCAACGCCCGGGTGGCCGCCGCCTGGATGACAGGTCCATCTGCCAGGGGGTCAGAGTAGGGCACCCCCAGTTCGATCAGATCCGCCCCCGCCTGGTCGAGCATCTGTAAGGCTTGGGCGGTGGTCGGCAAATCCGGGTCTCCCGCAGTAATAAAGGGAATCAAGGCGCACCGGGATTGGGTTTTGAGGCGGCGAAATTGTTCAGAAATGGTTAAAGCCATAGGAGAACCGGCAGGGGATCAAGCAGTTACTCAGCATAGCGTTATTTGCCGCTGACACCAAGGACATCTTGATTGATTTATTGGAACTATGGCAATCTGAGCGGGGAGAACCCAAGTCGGGGGCTGCGCCCCGGTGACCGGTAGGCAAAAATCCGCCTTAAATCCCGATCAATGCTTCTACAAATTCATAGCTGGAAAATGGCCGTAAATCCATCATGCCTTCCCCGGCGCCGACAAAACGAATCGGTAGCCCCAATTCCTGCGTAATCGCCAGGGCAATGCCGCCCCGCGCCGTACCATCCAATTTGGTCAAAATCACCCCGGTCAACTGAGCCGCCTCCGTAAACACCTGGGCTTGCCGCAAGCCGTTTTGTCCAAGGGTGGCATCCAAAACTAAGAGGGATTCCACCCGGGCATGCCCGGCTTTTTTGTCAATAATGCGCCGGACTTTTTGCAGTTCTGCCATCAAATTTTGCTTATTTTGCAGGCGGCCTGCCGTATCCACCAGCAGTAACTCCACCCCCCGCGCCTGGGCGGCACCAATGGCATCAAACACCACCGCCGCGGGGTCGGCATTGGCACTGGGATTGCTGATGACCTCGACCCCCGCCCGTTCCCCCCAAATTTTCACCTGCTCGACGGCGGCAGCGCGGAAGGTATCGGCGGCGGCAATCAGACAGCGATAGCCGGATTTGGTAGCCAGATGCGCCAATTTGCCAATGGTCGTAGTTTTGCCCACCCCGTTGACCCCGGTGATTAACCAGATATTCAACTGGTCTTTGACCGGTGTGAGATGGGGCGAATGCCCCTGCTGGTAGGGACGCTCCAGCACCTGCCGCAGTAACCCCGCCATCAGTTTTAAGGCCACTTCCGGGGGCAACGCTTCCTGACGAATTTGCGCTTGGATTTGTTGAATCACCCAGTCCGTGACCGTCACGCCCACATCCGCCTGTAACAACAGGGTTTCCAACTCGCCGACCGCCCGTTCATCCAAAGGCCCCTGCCCGACAATCGCTTTCAGTTGGTTGAGGACATTGCGGCGGGTTTTGGCCAGCCCCTGGCGCAGCTTTTGTAACCAGTTAATTTCTTCTAAAGTGACTTCCTCCGGTTGGCGTCCCTGCGCCGCTAAAATTTCCGCAGACCACAAAAACCCCTCGTCCAGTGCCGGAGGCGGGGGAGTTGCCACAGGAGCAGCCTCGCTGGCCGCCGGTTCTGGGGTCACCAAAGATTCTTTCAAAGCCGCCAAACGACTCTGCCGCAACGCCGCCGCCCGGGCTAAAAAGGAAGTAGGCGCCGGGGGGTCAGGTTCCACCGGCGGGGGTGACGCCGGAGCCGGCTCCGGGACTTGCTGTTGTTGGCGGATGTGCTCATACGCCCGCTTTGCCCAGGCGACATAATCCGCCGGCGTATCGGGAGCCGAGGTCGTAGCGGTTCTGCGTTCAAACCAGTTGAAAGTCATGGGTTAATTACATTTCCCCGTGCGACCAGTATAGTCACTTGCTCAGCCCGCTCACTGCCGCTCTCAATAGAAAATTGAGTATATTACAAAATATATTACAAACAGACCAATTTGCACCAATTTGCCCCGCAATTCCTTCGCAAAAGTTAAATCATTCCGTGATTCTCAGGGGGCATTGGGCATAAGTGCCTAGGATGAAATCAAGCGAAAAAATATGAGGGTTTGCCATGCAAGGGCAATTAGAAGTCCAACTCGAACAATTAAGCCAAAAGGTGGAAGCCCTAGAAGCACTGATTGAGCGGTTCCGCCGGGAACTCCTCAATTCTTTAGATTTGGTGCACCACCCCACGGCCGGGGTTCCGCAGACCAATTATCTGGGAGCCATGTCCGAGCATCGGGATATTCTCAGCGAAGTGCCGCCCCAGTCCAACTACGGCCAAGAGGGTCAAGATTTACCTCCAGAAATGCAAATTCAACGGTTGATGGCACAACTGACCGCCGCCTACAGCCGCATCGCCACCCTGGAAGAACAACTGGTGGCCTGTCGTATCCAGAACAGTCGCTAGGCCGAGATTTTTTGTCATAATTATTTACATGACAAAATTTCTTTAACATCGGTCGGCATGATGACAAAACCCCATTCTAGTTCTGCACCTTGGGATTACGATGTCCTAATTGTGGGTGGTTCATTAGTGGGTTTAACCCTGGCGGCTTGGTTGGGACAAAGCGGTATGCGGGTGTTGGTGATCGAAAGCCAACGGGGGATGGCCGGTACTGCCGCCCGCGTTTATGCCCTGATGCCCTTGACCCAGAGGGTGTGGGAAACTTTGGGGGTATGGCCGCGGCTGGCCGCCCAGGTGCAGACCTACAACCGGATTGATTTATCGGATCGGGGTCGTCACAATATCATTTTCACTCCGGCGGATTTGGGGGGCAAGCAGGAGTTGGGGTATGTGGCCGAACATCGTCAGATTTGGCCGATTTTGCGGGATTTTGTCCGGGAAATCCCCAGCGTCACCTACTGGGAAGGCCAACAATTATTAGATTTTGTGATTGACCCAACCGCCGTGACCGTAAATATCCAAATTAATGACCAATGTAATGATAAATATAAGAGTCCCAGCCATAGTCAAAGGAATGACGCCATCATTCGCCTATCGGTGGGGTTAATCGTGGGAGCAGATGGGGCAAAATCCCAGGTGCGGCAGCAGGCGGGGATCAAGACCTGGGGATGGTCGTACTGGCAGTCCTGTGTGACGACGGTGATTCAGGCCGGCTTTCCCCCGATTGCCTATGAACGGTTTTGGCCGGCGGGGCCCTTGGCGCTGTTACCTTTGCCGGAGCAACGCTGGGGCATTGTCTGGACTTTGCCCCATGCCCAGGCGAATGATTGTATGGCTTTACCGGCGGAGGATTTTTTAGCCCGATTAAAGCCCTATTTGCCCTTCCAGGAGGTGCATATTGAGCCGCAACGCTGGTCTTTCCCGGTGGCTTGGCGGCAGGCACGGCGCTATGTCCAAACCCGGCTGGCCTTGGTGGGGGATGCGGCCCATGGCTGTCATCCCGTGGGGGGGCAGGGTTTGAATTGGGGCATCCGCGATGCGGCCACCCTGGGGGAAATTTTGGTCTCGGTCTATCAGCGGGGCGGCGATGTCGGTGCCTTTAATGTACTTAAAAAGTATGAACGCTGGCGCTGGCCACAAAACCTGCTAACCCTTTTATTTACGGATAGTTTGAATCGGGTATTTTCCCAGGGGTGGGAGCCGTTAGTCAGCCTGCGGGCACTGCTGCTAAAGACGATGCAGCGGTGGGGGGCTTTACGTCGTCTATCGTTGCACTTTATGGCGGGGTTGTGGGGCAAACTGCCGGATAATTTGTAGGGCTTGCTCAGCGCGGCTGGATTTCTCTCAAGTACTGGCGGACGCCGGGATGGTAGTTCAACCCGGTCATAAAGGGATTTTGCCGCTGATCCAAAGTAAACAAGGCCCAAAAAGGGTCGGCTCGGTGTAAAACCGCCTGTTGTTGAGACAACGTCTGGGCGAGGCGATACACCACCGGCTCGGCCAAGGAGCGGCGGGCAAATAAACAGGAATAGGTCGCCAAAGCGGTTACTGCTTGCGGTTGCCAGGGGTAGGTACGCGCCGGTACCGGCATCGGCCGATAGAGAGCCGCCGCTTCGGGAAAGACGGTTTTGCCCTGGTCTAAAGCCGTCTGCCCCACAGAGAGCAGTTGGATTTCAGCCTTGGCCGGAATGGCTTTGAGCACGGGTGTACCCAGCCCACTGGTGACAAAGAGCACGTCTAATTTTCCCGCCAACCAATCCTGCACCTGCTGACGAATTTCACCGGTGATCAACTGCTCCCGGGTGACATCCAAATCCGCCATTTGCAGCATCAGCAAGGCACTCACGTAGGTACCGGAATCTTCCGGCCCCACCCCAATTTTTTTACCGCTTAAATCCTGGAGGGAACGCACGCCGGGACGGGTCAAAATATGCACCAATTCTTGATTCACCGGGCCGATGACGGTCAGGTTTTCCGTCAGAGCCTGTTGTTTCGGCCCGAGATTCTTAAACAGGATAAAAGCATCTTTTTGGGCAAAGGCTAAATCCCCCCGGCCTTGGGCGAGTTGTTCTAAATTGAACAGCGAACCGGGGGATTCTTTTAAGGTGATCGTAAATCCTCGGGGTTGAAGAACCGTTTGCAAGGCTCGCCCCGCCCGTTCGTACACACTCCCCGGTCGGGCGGTGAATAGGGTTAACTGGGTGGTGGCGGTTGCCGGTTCCCCCCCCAGCCGGGCAGCAATCCAGCCGGTCATGCCGAATAATCCGGCCGCAAGCATCTGCCGCCGTTTCATGCGTCCTCCCATTGAAATACTTGTTTGGCCACTTGCAGTACCCGATAGCCTGAATCCACCGGCTCCAAGGGGTCTTTGCGTAAGCGATGCCGCAGACACAACACCACTACCCGTTGAATATCCCCTACCGTGGCCAGCGTCCGCCCCTCCCAGGCAGCCAGGGCTTTGGCGGCGCGGTTGGTGACAATATCCCCCCGCAGACCATCTACATCCAAGGTGGCGCACACCTGGGAAATGCCCACCCGCAGGTCGTAGTCCATTTGCACCTGGGGCAGCAAGGCGCGCGCCTGGATAATCTGCGCTCTTAGAGAGGTTTGCCGCTCCTGATATTGTTCCAAAAAACCCCAGGGGTCGCGGTCAAAGGCGGTGCGCTGTTCCACAATCTGTACCCGCAGAGCCGGGTCTTTCACCGTGCGGATTTCGGCGTGCATGCCAAAGCGATCCAACAACTGGGGGCGCAGTTCCCCCTCCTCCGGGTTGCCCGAACCCACCAGCACAAAACGAGCCGGGTGGCGCAGGGAAATTCCCTCCCGTTCCACCGTATTCCACCCGGAAGCGGCAGCATCCAGCAGTACATCCACCAGATGGTCATCCAGGAGATTCACCTCATCTACGTACAAAATGCCCCGATTCGCCCGCGCCAGTAACCCCGGCTCAAAGGCACGTACCCCTTCGGTGAGGGCTTTTTCAATGTCAATCGTGCCGCAGACCCGGTCTTCGGTCGCCCCCAGAGGTAAATCCACCATCGGCACTTTTTGTTTCACCACCGGCAGGACTTCCCCCCGTTCCTTGGCTTGCCGCACCGGTTCGGCCATCAACTCCGGGTCATCCGGGTCGGAATTAAAGGGGTCGCCCGCCACCACCGCAATCTCCGGCAGGACATCCACCAACGCCCGAATGGTGGTGGATTTGCCCGTGCCCCGGTCACCCATGATCATCACCCCACCGATTTTGGGGTCAATCACATTCAGCAAGAGGGCGAGTTTCATCTCCTCCTGGCCGACAATGGCACTGAAGGGAAAAACCGGGCGGGTCAGGGAACGTGTCGCAGTGGCAACCACAGGTTTTCTCGGAAATTTAATTTAAGACTAGACATTCATTGTGCCACATGGGGGCATCAGGAAGATGCTCATTGGCTCATTGCCGCCGCTAGGCACTCAGGCGCTGCGGTAGAATACCACTCCCAAGTGCCTCGGTTTTTCCCGGTGTGGGGGGGTGGCTTATCGTCAATCTGAATCAACTGAATCAATCTGAAACCCTCACTCTAGTTCTCTCCCCAAGTGGGAGAGGGAATCGAAAAAATAGCTCTATTAATCTACAGCAATTACAGCGATGTGACCTGATTGGCGAACCAAGATTTTGGAGAACCAAAGCCGGGGGCTGCGCCCCTGCGACCGCTCATTCTAAACTTAGTTAGGATTGCTATAGTTGCCTCTATTTATTATTTATGCTTTTCCACTCCGGTGTTTATACTGAAAAAAATTGGAGGTATCGTCCTGATGAGCACCACCGCCAAAGCATCCCGTCGCCAACGAGAAGGATTATTGGGTTTATTTATCCTGGGCACGGTCGCCGCCTTGGTGGGGGTCGTCATGTGGGTAGAAAATATCACTTTTAACACCAACCGCTATCGCTTTCAACTGAGTTTTAGTAATGCCGGTGGTCTGAGTGTGGGCGCCCCGGTGCGCCTGCGGGGAGTGGATGTGGGGCGGGTCGTAGCTCTGAAACCCGAGGTAAATCAAGTCCTGGTCACGGTGGAAATTGCCAGCCAAGAGACCATCATTCCCCAAAATAGCCGCTTTCGTGCCCTCAGTGGGGGCTTGGTGAGTCAAACTTTTGTGGACATCAGCCCCCGGGAAACCCTGGATGTGGCCGCAATTACCGCCGGGCCTCGCAGTCCTGACTGCAATGGGCGCCAGATTGTCTGCCAAGGAGCCGAGTTGTCGGGGCAGACCGGCGCCAGCTTTGACGACCTGATCCAGGCGGCGGCCACCATTGTCAAACAACTGGATAATTCCGAACTTTTGGAGAGTTTGGCGCAGTTGACCCAGGGCTTGTCGGGGCTGACCCAAGACGTCAAGCAGGTCACCCAAGACGCGCGCATTTCCTTCAAAGAATTACAGTCGGCTGCCCAAGCGGTTGAACGCGCCGGGGTCAAAGTCGGCAATGCCGCCGATGCCACCACCGGTATGATTCGGGGTAACCAGCAGAACCTCCGCAGTGCTCTCCTACGGCTGAATACCACCCTGGATACGGCTCAAGCGACGTTCGTGGCCTTTCGGAAAGTGGCCACCGACTTGGATCAAATCACAGGCGACCCCCAAATTCGCGAAGACCTGAAACGGCTGATCCGGGGCTTGGGGAAACTTATTTCTATGTCGGAAGAAATACGGTTCCAGATGGAGCAGCTCGCCCAGGAAATTCAGAGCGAAACCAACTCGTTACAATAGAGATAGCAATTTCAATTTATTTCCCGCAATGAGGGGGGTCATGGTGAAACGCTTTTTACGAATTTTCTGTTTATTGGCGTTGGTGAGCCTTTTAACCCTGAGCCAGGTCTCACCGGCTTGGGCGGCACGCACCGGGGGACGCATCAGTGGCGGTTCGTTTCGGATGCCCACTAGCACCTACCGGATGCCCAGCCGCAGTGCCAGTCCCGGCTACGGTGTCAACCGGGGATATTACGGCGGCGGGGGGATCGGTTTTCCTGTGTTTACCCCCTTCTTCTTCTTCGGCGGCGGCGGTCTATTCTCGATTATCCTCTTTCTGGGGATAGCGGGGATGATGGTACAGGCGGTGCAACGCTTCCAAGAACAACGGCAAGAACAAGCCCTACTCAACCCGACGGTGACGGTGGCGCAAATGCAGGTAGCCCTGCTGGCTCAAGCCCGGAGTTTACAGAAAGAATTGGCGCAACTGGCCCAAAACTGCAACCCCAATACCGGCAAGGGGCGGGTCGAGTTGGTGCAGGGGTTAACCTTGGCTTTATTGCGGCATCCAGAATACTGGAGCTACGCCGCCACCAGCATCGAAAAAGTGCCCCTGAACCAGGCCGAATCGGAATTTAACCGCTTGGCGTTGCGGGTGCGTGCCCAGGTGCAGCAGGAAACCCTGGTGAATGCCACCGTCCAAACCCCTAGCGGCAATGTCCACGGCAGCGAACCCGGCGAGTACATTTTGGTAACTTTGCTGCTGGCGACCACCACCCCGATAAAATTGCCCGTGATTCAAACCCTGGCGGATGTGAAAAATGCCCTTACCGTGCTGGGGAGCGTCGGTGCGGATGACCTCCTGGCGTTGGAAATCCTTTGGGCACCCCAAGCGGAGGGGGATACCCTCACCCAGACGGAACTGGTCACGGCCAATCCCCTGTTGCGACCTCTGTAAGCCCCAATTCCCGTAGCCACGCCCCCAGTTCCCGCCGGAGTCCCGCCCAATCCCGCCGGGAAAACCAGGGTTCCGGGAACAGGTCTCGGCTTAACCCCACCGCCACCGCCCCGGCCGCCAAAATGTCCCCGGCATTCGCCCGGGTGACGCCACCGGTGGGAATCAGGGGGATTTGTCCCAAAGGTGCCCGCAGTTGCCGCAGATAAGCCGCTGCTCCCCAACTGCCGATGGGAAACACCTTCACCGCCGGTGCGCCCCATCGGTACGCCTGCATGATTTCGGTAGGGGTGAGCGCACCCGGCACCAGGGGAACCCCCGCCGCCAAGCTGGTGGTCAACAATTCCCGGTCGGTATGCGGCGTCAAGATAAAATCCACCCCGACCTGTAACGCTCGCTGCAAATCGGCTAGATGGAGAATTGTGCCCGTGCCCACCCAACAATCCGGGTAGGCTTTTTGCAAGCGGGGAATGATTCTGGCAACCTCCGGGCAATCCCAGGTTATTTCAATCAAACGAATGCCCGCCTCCGCCAAAGTGACGCCCATCTGGTACGCCAAAGGCGCTTCACCCGCCCGCACCACCCCGATGACCCGGTGCTGTTTCAGCCTTGTTAACCACTCGTTACGATCCACCCGTTCCCTAAGCGGCAGAACTGTGGGGGTTGACCCGATTAAGATTAAACCCCGACGGCCACCTGCGGCCAGCGTCCCACCGCCTGGGCAATCACGGCCAATTCGTCCCGCATCAACCGGTCAAACCGTTCCGGGGTCAAGGATTGCGGGCCATCCGAGAGCGCCTTGGCCGGATTCGGATGCACTTCGATCATCAGGGCATCCGTCCCGGCGGCCACGGCAGCCATGGCCATCGCCGGCACATACTCGGATTTACCCGTACCATGACTGGGGTCAATCATAATCGGCAGATGGGTGAGCTTACGCAGCACCGGAATCACCGATAAATCTAGAGTGTTGCGGGTATAACGGCTGTCAAAGGTACGAATCCCCCGCTCACACAGGATCACCTGCGGGTTGCCCCCCGCCAGGATGTACTCGGCAGCCATCAACCACTCCTCAATCGTGGCCGACATCCCCCGCTTCAATAAAACCGGTTTATTCTGCGCCCCGATCTTCTTCAACAGGGCAAAATTCTGCATATTCCGTGCCCCCACCTGTAACACATCGGCAACTTGGGCAATTTTGTCAATGTCCGCCGTATCCATCACCTCGGTAATAATGCCCAACCCGGAAGCTGCCCGTGCCGCCGCCAATAACTCCAGGGCACTTTCCCCATGACCCTGAAACGCATAGGGCGACGTCCGGGGCTTGTAAGCCCCCCCCCGCAGGAATTTGGCTCCCGCCTGCTTGACCCGCAAGGCCGTTTCGACAATCATTTCCTCGTTCTCCACCGAACAAGGGCCGGCCACCACCACCAGCGGCTGATGTTCGCCAAAGACCACCGCCCCGTTCGGGGTCGCAATGGTAATTTCACTCGGTTGACCGTGCCGGAACTCCCGACTCACCCGCTTAAAGGGCTGTTCCACCCGCACCACTTCCTCAATCCAAGGGCTGAGTTCCTGAATCCGCTCCGGCTGTAAACCCGCCGTTTCCCCCACCAAACCGATAATAACTTTGTACTGGCCAACAATCTTCTCAGGATTCAACCCCCAGGTGCGGAGTTCATCACTAATCCGCTCAATTTCCAGTTCCGGGGCACCGGGCTGCATTACAATAATCATGGTGGTGAGAAAAACTTAGGATCAAGCTTTTGTATTGTAGCGAACGGATTGGTCTAGGTTGGGGCATTGTTACGATTTGCTTTAAGATTAGCTCGCAAGCGCCCCCAATTGGTGCGAAATTCTTGCCAACCCAGCCAATGCCCCACCCGGTCGGCATCCCAGCAGGTGGAGAGGATTCCGTAGCTCAACCCGACAATGCCGAGGCCAAAACAGCCCAGGGTGACTGCCACCACCACCGCCACCGGGATTTTCACCCCCTGTTGGAGCAAAAAATAACTGGTCGGAAAGGCCAACACCCCCATGGCCGTAGGCGTGCCACAAAACGCCCACATCCGCCGCACCATGCGGTCACTGACCACCTTGGGCATCCCCGGCTCTTCAATTTGTTGCCAACCCCGCTTTTTCGGTGGGGACGGGGGGGGAGCCGGAGTGCGCCGGGATTTTTTGGCCATAGCGATTTCACAATTGCGATTCCTAAATAAATAATAAATTAAAGGGCACCTCGATGGATGGGAGCCAGTTGATGAAGAACCAGAGGCGGGTGCTGCGCCCCTGCGACCGCTTGTCCTTCTGAAGGGCACCTCGATGGATGGCAACCGGCGGCAAATTATCTCGCTGGAATGCTGAGTTTACGGAGAACCCAGAGATGGGAACTGCGCCCCGGCGACCGCTAATTCTGAGTTAATAAAGGTTCCCTAAAAATAAATAATGCAATGCCTTAGATAAGGCTAAAAAAATGCCTAAGAACGTAATCCCCGGATACCTAGGCGTTGGATCACCGCTTCGTAACGGTCAAAGTGATGCTTGCGTAAATACAAAAGCAACTGTTTGCGCTGGCTGATCAACTTTAATAGCCCCCGCTGGGAAGAAAAATCCTTTTTATGGGTACGCAGGTGCTCACTCAGTTGGCTAATCCGGGCGCTCAACAGGGCAATCTGCACCTCCGGCGAACCCGTATCGGTGGCATGTACCTGATACTCGTTAATCAGCTCCTGCTTCCGTTGTTGCAACAGACTCATAAGGGGGAACACCATTCAAGGGGCAGTTAATAATAATAGCACGGTTGACTGCAGCAGGGCAAGTCCCCCCGTCCATTAGTGGAAAGTGAGAAAGTCATCGCTCCCATTCCAACTGGCCTCAACCCAGGCTTCCATTTCGGCAATTTGGGCAGGGCTGGGTTGCAGGAGATGGGCAGAGGCCGCCCCCAAGTAGAGAGACAGACCCGCCACCGCCAGCGCCGGGGGCAACCACCGCCAGAGGGGACGGGTTGGCGGTCGGCGGGTGGCCGTCAAGATGCGCGCCTCCAGACCGAGCGGGGCAGGCGGTGCCGTCGGCGCATACCGTTGCAGAAAATCCACCAACGGGTCAGACTCGCGGTTCATAGGGTGACTCCTTGTTGTTCCAAATGACGGCGGAGAGCAGCACGGGCATGGAAAAGACGGGACTTGACGGTGCCGACCGGAATCCGCAAAATTTCGCTGATTTCTTTTTGGGGCAGGGATTCCAAATCGTGGAGGACTAACACGGTGCGATGCTCAAAGCTGAGCGCTGCCAGCCCCTGGCGCACCAATTCTTCGTAATGCAGTTGCAGTAAATCGGGCGCTGCCACCGGCTCCGGGGCGTTTTGGGCAAGGGTGGCCATCTGGGTGCGTTTTTGCACACATTGTCTGCGGTAGTCATGCGCCACATTCAGGGTAATTCGGTACAGCCAAGTATTGAAAATATCCACCTGCCGCAGCCGGGGCAACCCCCGCCACACCCGCATAAACACTTCCTGGGTCAGGTCATCCAAAGCCTCCGCCCCACACAGACAGTACAGCGTCCCCCGCACCCGCGCTTGAAACCGACGGTACAACCAGCGAAACCCCTCCGGGTCACCCTGCTGACAGCGTTGCACTAAAGCCAAATCGGGATTGAGGGGCGGGTCGGCCTGGGTGGGAATCGGGTTGGTGTAAACCGCTGGAACCATAGATGCCATAGGTAGGGCTGAAACAGCTGCCAAATCAACCGTAATTTTAGACGCAACTCCAGGGTCAACGGTTCACCGGCACAACGCCGCCTGGACGAATCCCCGAAACAAAGGATGGGCTTGGCTGGGACGGGAGGCAAACTCCGGGTGAAATTGCACCGCCACAAAAAAGGGATGCCCCGTCAGTTCAATCATCTCCACCAACCGACCGTCGGGAGAAGTGCCACTGATGCGGTAGCCGCTTTCCAAAAATAAACTGCGGTAGGCATTATTAAATTCGTAACGATGGCGATGGCGTTCATAAATCACCGTTTCCCCGTACAACTGCGCCGCCAGGCTATCCCCCTGGAGCCGACAGGGATACAGCCCCAGGCGCATGGTACCCCCCAAATCCACCACATCCTGTTGCTCCGGCAACAGATGAATCACCGGATGTTCCGTTTGCGGGTCAAACTCGGCACTGTGCGCCGTGGTCAAGCCCGCTTGATGTCTGGCCCATTCCACCACCGCACACTGCATGCCCAAACACAACCCCAAAAAAGGAATCGGCTCCTCCCGAGCGTAACGGATAGCGGCAATTTTCCCTTCCACCCCCCGGATGCCAAAGCCGCCCGGCACCACCAACCCCTGAATCCCCTGTAAATGCTTGGCCGCGCCGTCCCGCTCCACCTCCTCCGCATCCACCCAGCGCAGTTTCACCTCCGTTTCCAGATGAATCCCCGCATGACGCAACGCCTCCACCACCGACAAATAAGCATCATTCAACCGCACATACTTCCCCACCAGGGCAATTTCCACCTGGGATTGGGGATGATACAACCGCTCCACCAACATCCGCCAAGGCGCCAAATCGGGCGAACGCTCCGGCAAATCCAACAGCCGTAACACCTGGGTAGCCAAGCCCTCTTTTTCCAGATTCAACGGCACTTCGTAAATACTGCGGGCATCTGGAGAGGTAATCACACAGTCCACCGGCACATCACAAAAGTTGGATACTTTCGCCTTAATCTCCGGCGATAACGGCCGTTCACAACGGCACACCAGCATATCCGGCTGAATCCCAATCGAGCGTAACTCCTTGACCGAGTGCTGGGTGGGTTTGGTTTTCATTTCCCCGGCGGCAGCAATCCAGGGCACCAACGTAACGTGCATATAGACCACCCGCGACCGCCCCACCTCATTGCGAAACTGGCGAATCGCCTCCAAAAAAGGCAGCGATTCAATATCCCCCACCGTACCGCCGATTTCCGTAATCAACACATCGGGATGGGTATCGGCAGCCAACCGCCGGATGCGGTCTTTAATTTCATTGGTAATGTGGGGAATGACCTGCACCGTCCCGCCGCCATAATCGCCGCGCCGTTCCCGATTACACACTGCTTGATAAATCGAACCCGTCGTTACATTGTTCAAACGCGATACCGGTGTATCCGTAAAGCGTTCGTAATGTCCCAAATCCAGGTCGGTTTCCGCACCGTCCACCGTGACAAACACTTCCCCATGCTGAAACGGGTTCATGGTGCCCGCATCCACATTGATATAGGGGTCAAGTTTGAGAATCGCCACCGTATAACCGCGGGATTTCAGCAGGCGACCGAGGCTGGCCGCCACAATCCCCTTGCCAATGCTGGAAACAACCCCGCCGGTGACAAACACATAGCGGGTTGCCGATTCACCGTTGTTGATCACCGAGGTTTACAGGAAGGATGGCTCTTATCACCCTCATCATTATAAACATGAGTTTCATGGGATTCACTCCTGAGAAGCTATGCCCTGCGGTTGTGGGCACAGGCGCACTCAATTCTCAACCGCTTTGTGTGCATTTGCTCCCCCATAAGGGAAGCTCTATTAATTGGGGAACGGCAGTCCCAGGGGCGCAGCCCGCGACTTGGGTTTTCCATAAACTCGCTATTCCGGCGAGTTTGGCTGGCTTTAATCAATAGAGGTTCCCTAGAGGTGCCTATAAATAATAAATAAATTGTTCTCAGCATACTCATTCCTTGACAAAAGATCGGTGGATCAGATATTACAGAAGTGTCGGTCACATCCCTGAAAAGTCAAGAAATCCTAATCATGCAGAATCTAACGTACGATTTGCTCCAAAAAATTGAAGCTGCCGCTGAAAAAATCTACCAAGCCCTGAAACTTGCCTTTGGTTATGACCCTGAATATTATCAGGTTAATGCCACCGATTTTCGTGGATATGTAGATTTGGCCTACTACCGCCGTCTCCAGTCTGAGTTGGTGAAGCAGGAATATACATGGGTCGGGGATATTGGAGAAATGAACGCTGCAGAATTGATGCAACGTCATGATAATACTCGGACATTTATTCGCGCTATGATCAATCCTACCCACAATACCAGTGTCGCTTTTTATCATTTGAGACCTAGAGGATTTTTAGGTTTTTTAGCCGAACTTAAAGTCTTCGATTGTGAAACTGAATTTAGACCAGAAAAGTATCTGGTGACGACCAATGCCGGCAAAACTCCCTTCGATCCCCCCCCAGGGTTTGATGTGGTTTATCTCCCCCCAGGAACGGCTTATAGAACTGTGCTAAAAACCCATTACCAACGCTTACAAAAAGCAATTTTAACCTGGAATCTATCCCCAACGCCTCTATACAATTTAGATGATGTTTTGGCGATGCAAAAGCGGATGCAGCAGGCAAAAAATAATTACAGAAAACGGATTGGTTACATCACTGAGGAAGAATTAAATCGTTTTCGAGTCGATCCCGAAATTGCTAGGGAAGTAATGTACAGACTGAGGAGAAACTTTGAATTTGACTCACATTATTAAAAATGATCGGTGCGTCAGGTTGGCTGGTCAATTACCCGCAAAAATCGGTTAGATTCCCACTCTAACGGGTGGGAACAGGGGTTTATAATAGTTTGAACAAAGTGTATTGAGTTGAATTAATTTTTGCGACGGCATGACGAAGCGTTGGCGACTGAACCCGGCTTCTTGGTCAATTAGCACCCGACTCACGGTGGTTCTGCTATTGATGGGGTTGGTGCCGATGGGGACATCGGCGATTTTGAATCTGCGGGTGAGCATGGAACAGATTGAGGCGCGGGAGCATCGGGCTTTGGAACTCTTGGCTATGAGTACGGCGTCGCGCTTAGACCAACTGCTGATTGACCATCGGGAAGTGGTGGTTTCCTTGAGTCAGATGGCTTGGATACAGACGTTTCTGCAGCAGCAAGCCCTGGCGCCGGTGCAGCAACAGAGTTACTTTACCCGCCAATTACGCAGCTTTGCGAAAATTCACTCGGATTTTGACTTACTCTTTCTTCTGAATCGCCAGGGTATCTGTGTGGCTTCGACTGTCCCGGCGATGGTAGGCGTTGATTATCGGTTTCGGAATTACTATCAAAAATCCATTCAAGGGAAAGTGGCAATTTCGGGGGTGGTGTTTGGGCGGGTGACCCAGCAACCGGGGGTGTTTGTGAGTGCGCCGGTGCGGGATGAACAGGGGCAAGTTTTGGGGGTGGTGGCCTTAAAAATCAATATCGAAGTGATCCAAAAAATTGTCGCGGCGGCGCGCTTGGGGGAACGGGGGCAGGCATTTATGATTGACGGTTATGGGGTGATCATGGCGCATACTGACCCGCAACTGTTGTTCCACAGTTTGGCTCCCCTCCCTGAAGCTGTGCAGGAAGAGATTATCAATACCAGTTTGATTCCCTACATCACCAACATCCATCACCTGGATTTGAGTACCCTGGCTGACAATTTGATTCAGGCGCAACAACCGGGCTATATCAAGCAGTTTTTCGATACGAATCAGCAACCGACGACCCTGGGCTATGCCCCCTTGCAGGTGGAACCTTGGGTGGTCGCGGTGGCGGAACCGCAGTCGCAGTTTTTAAGCCCAATTTGGCAGTTGGCCTGGCAGAATGTGGCGCAGTTTGTGCTGTTGGCGGGGGGGCTGGTTGTAGTGGTGGTGTGGTTGGTGCGGAGTATTAGTCGTCCCCTGCACTTGTTGTTGTTGGCAGCCCAAAGTTTGGAGCAGGGTAACTATGACCACATGGAGCGGCTCCACGAAATCAGTGAAAAAGACGATGATATTGGCCGCTTGGCCCGGGGGTTGCTCAAGGCGGCGGCGCAAGTGCAGGCGCGGGAAGAAAAATTAAAAGAACAAGTCACGAATCTGGTGATCACGATTGACCACCGCAAAAAGGCCAACCAGGTGCAAGAAATCACCGGGTCGGATTATTTTCAAGCGCTGCAAACGCGGGCGAAAAGTCTGCGGGAACGGCGTTAAGATGCCCGTTGGGACAGGGAACGTTCCCGGTTTTGTTGGGCGTACATTTCCCGCAAGACGATGGCCGGGTCGATCCACCGCCCGGCATGGCGCAAACCCCAATGGAGGTGGGGGCCGGTGGTGCGTCCGGTCATGCCCACCCGGCCAATGCGCAGACCGGCCGTGACCCATTGCCCTTGGCGAATATGCAAACCACTATCCGGGTCGAGGAGATAGACCCCCTGGCTATCGCGGGCGGCGCGTCCGCGCAAATGGCAGTAAATGTGTTCCCATTGCCCGGATTGGACGACGATGCCGGTGCCGCAACCCGCATCGTTAAAAATTTCCACCACCCGGCCATCCCACCAACTGCGGATGTAGCTGCCTTCCGGGGCGGCCAGGTCGAGGCCGTAGTGAAACCGTCCCCAGCGCGGGCCGAAGGGGGAGGTGTAGGTTTGGAAATTTTCCACCGGGAAGGAACCGAGCGCCCAGGACTGGGGTTGCATCTCCGGGCGCAAAAGGGCGACGGGTTCGGGGTCGGCGGCAATGCCCCAATGGTCGGGAGCGGTGACCGGGCTGGGCTGAGGACTCGGTTGGGCGGCGACCACCGGCGGGGTATCCCCCCCCCGCACCAACATCACCCCGCCCAAGCGGCCAATCTGCTGCACGTAGGCTTGCCATTGGGTTTGACCGGGCTGGACTTGGAGAATAATCCGGGTCACGGGCGGTTGATTGGCTACCTGCACGACCCGGAGATTTTGCACCCCGAGTTGAGCCAGTTGGGGTAAAGGTTGGGGTTGATAACCGGCGGACAAAGCCGTATTCCCTAGGTCAATCCAGACTTGGCGGCCATCTTGACTGCGTTGCACCCGGGTTGTCCCGGATTGACCCTGGGTTTGCAGAAAAATACCATTGTTGGTCGCCCGCACCCCCCGGAGAATCGCGCCCGTCCCTGGAGCGGCGAAGGGTTCGGGTTGCACCGGAGCTGCCGCTACTACGCCACCGGGCAGTTGAATCCGCCAACGCCCCTGACCGACCGCCTGGACTTGCACTTGCTCCGCGGTGAGCGTTTGACCGGGGTGAAATTCCACCACCAGCCGCGTCGTGGTTTCGTCAAATTGGGCGACCCGCACCTGCCGCACCTGTCCCCGCTGAAAATTTTGAATTTCTCGCCCGACCGGCCACTGGGTATGGGGCAGGTCAATCACCACCCGGGTCGGCTGTTCTAAAATCAGCACCTGGGGCGCGCTAGGACTTTCCGTGGTCAATTCCAGTAAATGAGTATCCGGGTTAAATTGCCAATGATTCAGCCGAGCAGCTTGGGCAGGAACCGCCAGTAAGGCAAATCCCACCGAACCCGGCAGTATCCAGGTAGGTTTTACGAGTTTCATGAGTTTTATATCTCCCTATCGCTGAGAAGCTGTGCGAACCAGGGTGAGAAGCTTGTTGGATTAAGATATATCGCCGACGATAGCATACTTTGCCCCGAAAGCCAACCGGTGGGCGGAGGTTAGGGTTCGCCGTGCGGCCGGTTCTTTGCCCTCAGGGCGAGGGCGATGCTCAATCGAAGAATTGGGGAACGGCGGTCGCCGGGGCGCCGCCCCCGCTGGGGTGTTCTGGCCGGAGAATTTCCACTTGGCTGCCATAGTCTCCCATCAATAGAAATGCCCTAGAAATGCCCTGAATTGCATAAAGGGAACCGCTATGAATTGGGGAACGGCGGTCGCCGGGGCGCAGCCCCCGACTTTGGTTCTCAGGAATCTTTGTTCTCAAATCAAGTCACATTGCCATAGAGATACTCAGACAGGATCGGATTCTGATGGTTTATAATTTAGCTAAAGATACGCAGGGGGCCGTAATGGCTTCGACGTGTCGGCGAACACGCATCCTGTGATGCAGGCCGAGAGGGAGTCCACTCTCGTAAATCCAGGCTCACCCAATGTAACTGCGAACAACATTGTTCCTTTTGCTCGTAAAGCGGCTGTTGTGGCTGCCTAAGAGTCCCTAGTTCGTTACTAGACCGACTTCGAGGCGTTTGTGGTGACACCGTTAAGCCATAAACGCATTCCCCTAACGGTTGCCCTAGCCGGATTAGTGCGGTTGCCGGCTAGTTAAGCCTTAACCGTAAACCCCTGGCCAGTTTGGGACAAAATTGGCTCCCGGTGTCTGGGTCAAGACACCTAAGCCTGTGAACGAGTGGGACGTTAATACCCGATGCGGACAGCGGTTCGATTCCGCTCGGCTCCATCACCTCTACCCCTCAGGCATCGGGGAACTGATGACTGTAGAACTGGGCATAGCGTCCCCCTTGGCTGAGCAATTCTTCATGGGTACCCATTTCGGTGATTTGCCCCTGCTCCAGTACCACAATCCGGTCGGCCCGCCGCACGGTTGAGAGCCGGTGGGCGATGATTAAGACCGTCCGCGACTGCATTAAGCGTTCGAGCGCCTCTTGCACCAAGACCTCCGATTCCGAGTCCAGCGCCGAAGTAGCCTCGTCCAAGATGAGAATTTTCGGGTCGAGCAAAACCGCCCGGGCGATGGCCAGCCGCTGTCTTTGCCCCCCGGAGAGATTGACCCCCCGTTCCCCCACCAGCGTGTGATACCCCTGGGGCAAGTTCGAGATAAACCCGTGGGCATTGGCCACCCGTGCCGCCCGTTCCACGCTGGCCAAATCCCAATCCGTCCGGCCAAAGGCGATATTTTGGGCAATCGTCCCGGAAAATAACAGGGTTTCCTGGGGCACCATGCCAATCTGGCGGCGCAGACTGGAGAGGGTCACCCGGCGAATGTCCACCCCATCAATCCGCACGACCCCCGCCTGGGGGTCATAAAACCGGGGCAAAAGATGCACCAAAGTCGTTTTACCTGCCCCTGAGGGTCCCACCAACGCCACCGTTTCCCCCGGCTGAATCAACAGGTCAATGCCCCGCAGCACCGGCCGATCCACCTGATAATGAAAAACCACCTGCTGATATTCCACCTTGCCCGTAATCGCCGGTAAAGGCTGTGCATCGGCCGCCTCTTGCACCTGGGGCATCAAAGCAAACAACTCCAGCAGTCGCTCCACCGATGCCTGCCCCTGCTTATATTCGTTGTAATTGCTGGTAGTAATCGTAATCGGGTCAAACAACAACGCCACCGCCGCCGCAAACGATACAAATTCCCCCGCCGTCAACCAGCCCCGATGGATCTGCACGCTCCCCAGCCAAAATAAAAACAACACACTCATCGCCTCCAAAAAACCCACCACCGGGAATTGCACCGCCTTTAAGCGTTCCGCCCCCAACCGGGCGCGCCGGTTTTGCTCCGCCGCCTGGGCAAACCGCTGCAATTCGTAATCTTCCGCCGCAAAAGCCCGCACCAAGCGCATTCCCGCCAAGACCTCGGTCAATAAAGCCGCAATATCCGCCACCTTCGCCTGACTGCGTTTGGACAACACCAGCAACCGCTGCCCGAACCAACCGATCAACAGGGTCATCAACGGTGCCACCACAATCGTCGCCAGCGTCAGCGCCCAGTTCAAAAACACCATATAACTCAGCACCGCAATCAACTGCAGCACACAGGGCACAAACTGGTGAAATAACTTATGCACCATTTCCCCGACCCGGTCCACATCTTCCGTCAAGCGATAGCTCAAATCCCCCGTCCGGGAACGTTCAAAAAAAGCAATATCCAGTTTTTGCAAATGCTGATAGACTTGACATCGTAAATCTAATGTCATACGCAAGGCCACATCCGCCATCAAGGTATCTTGGCCGTACTGAAATAAGCCCCGCACCACGAAAAAGAGCATTACCAGCCCACTGGTACGGGTAATCGCCTGCACATCCCCACTCCCCACCATCGGTGCCAACACCCCGGCCAAATGCGCCAGTGCCGGCATAGACAGGACAAACCCCAGCGTACATACCAACGCCTGGACAATCCGCCAGCGATAGGGATACAAGTACGGGAAAACATGCCGCAACGCAGTTGCCACCATCGGGTTCACCGGAGATTGGAATTACCCTAGCACGGACGCTTCCGCTCTGTAAGACTTATCCAAACTTATACAGTCAGTCTGAAAAGGCTTAACTGTATAAACTCGGTGCTTACCTCCTGCTTCATCGAAGTCCCAAGAGCAGTGCTCCCAGGGGTTTTACTTCTCCACAGGCGTTATTTTTAAGAGTTTCCCCAGAGCTTGGGGTACTTCCATAATTCAATAGGTTTAGACTTGCGTTCAAGTCTCTGTCTATCGAAAGGCCACAATGGGAAC